>CAXTTU010000211.1:0-6104 GCA_964247225.1 uncultured Sphingomonas sp.
CCCTCCAGCATCAGCGTCAGCGCGGGGGTGGCGTCGGCGGCGGCGGTGCGGCGGGGGGCGTTGATGAGGCTCACCGCGTCCTTGAGCGCAGTCTTGCCGTAACGCGCGTTCGCCTCGTCCAGCTCGGGAAAGCCCTCGGCCATGTCGCCGATCAGCCCGGTCGCGGCGAGCCATAGCAGGTCATCCGCGGGGCCGATCGCCGCCGCGCACCAATGAGCCAGCAGCGCGGAGGTCGGCTCGGGCTTGAGCCCGTTGCCGCTGATGACGACCGCGTCGCCCGGCGTACCGGTCGGAACGTGATGGTCGATCAGCACCGTCGGGCAACCCGCCAGCACCGCGCCGTCGCGCACGCCGAGGTCGGTGACGATCAACCCGCTTGGACCCCGCTCGGCCAGTTCGGCGCGCAGCTCGGGCGACCACGGGTTCTCCCCCTTCCCCACCAGCCGGATATCGACCGCTCGCCCTGCTCCCCGCAGCGCCCGCACGAGGATCGCCACCGCGCTCAGCCCGTCCGCGTCGAAATGGCCGAGCACCAGCACCCGCCCGTCGACGCCCGCAAGCCAGGCGCGAAAGCGCTGCCCGGCATCGCCGCGCGGGTCGTCGGGAGTGAGGCTCAACGGCAACATGGCTGCTTAACGAGCAACGGCGACGCGGTTTCCCTTGACCGCCACGCAATCTTTTGGCCTCAGGAGGAAACCTATGACCGGTTCGGTCCGTATAGCGAGGGAAGTTATGGGGACCATCATGCTCAGAAGCGCGCTCACCTCTCGGTTGGAGCGATATCTGGAACTCACGCCCGATGAGCGCGATGCGCTCGACTGGGCGGAGCGGCGCGAGCAGCGTGTCCGCGCGGGGTCGACGCTGACCCGCGAGGGCGAGTCCAACGACCAGCTATACATCGTCCAGCATGGCTGGCTGCACAGCTCGACCACGCTCGCCACGGGCGGGCGGCAGATCCTGCGCTTTCACTATGCGGGCGACCTGATCGGCACGTCGAGCATCGCGTGGAGCTTCGCCGCGACGACGCTGACCGCGGTGTCCGATTGCGTCATCTCCGAACTGAGCAAGGCGAACCTCGGTCGCATCTTCAAGGCGCAGCCTCGCTTGGCTGGCCTGCTCTATGCGGTTGCGGCGGCGGAGAATGTCGCGCTGGCGGACCGGCTGACTTCCGTGGGGCGGACGGGCGCGGTGGAGCGGTTATCGACGCTGCTGCTCGACATGCTTGCTAGGTTGCGCACCACGGCGGGGGGCGTGGTCGATTCGTTCGAGCTGCCGCTGACGCAGGCCGACATCGGCGACGCGGTCGGGCTGACCAAGGTGCACGTCAACCGCACGATCCGCGAGATGGAACGCCGCGAGCTGATCGAGCGCAACGGCAAGCGGGTGCGGATCAAGAACGAGGCGGAGCTGGCGAAATCGGTCGGCTTCATTGACCGCTACCACCAGATCGCGACCGACTGGCTGCCGTTGGCGGCGTAGCGCAGCTACACCGTCCCCATTACCTGCGCGGCGAAGCGTTCCATCTCCTCCGCCTGCGGGCTCATCTGCAGCAGCAACAGGTCGAGCCCCGCCGCCTCATACTCCTCGACGCGCTCGCGTAGCTGCTCGGGTGTGCCGACCAGATTGGGCCGGAGCCCGCGGTTGGAGACCGAATATTCCTGCACCTTCAGCTCGCGCTCAAGCTGCGTTCCCGACAGCCACTGGTCGAAATTTGCATAGCCCGCTGGGAGCTCGCTCACCATCGTGATCCGCTCCAGTTCGCGCCGCGCTTCCGCCTCGCTGTCGCGGACGATCGCATAGGCGGCCATGCCGTATTGCATGGGCGGCTTGCCAATCGCGTCGCGGCGCTTGGCCATGTCGGCGATCTTGGGGGCGATCGCCTCTGCCGGGTCGCCGTGCATGACATAAGCGTCGCATTGCGCGGCGATCATCGCCTTGGCCTTGTCGCTCTCGCCGCCTGCGTAGATGACGGGATGATGCGCGGGCTTGGGGGCGCAGATCGCCTCCTCGGTGCGGTAGAACGCGCCTTCGAAGGTGAAGCGCTCTTCGCTCCACAACCCCTCGACCACCTTTAGCCATTCGGACGTGCGCGCGTAGCGATCGTCATGCTGGTCGAACTGCAAGCCGTATTGCCTTGCCTCGTCCGCCCACCAGCTCGACACGACATTGAGCGCGAGGCGACCGCCCGAGATGCGGTCGATGTTGGCGGCGGCTTTGGCGAACAGCGCGGGGTGGTGGAAATTGGGGCGGACCGCGACCATCAGCTCGGTGGTCTTCGTCACCGCGGCGAGCGCGGCGGCGGTGCTCCACGCGTCGAGTGCGGGCGTCTCGACGCCCTTGATGTCGTTGAGGTTGAGCTCGGCAATCAGCGACAGGTCATAGCCCCAGCGCTCCGCCCCGATCGCAAGCTCGCGCGCATACTCCCATGTCGCCGCCATCCCCTCGTCCGGCACGTTGCGGAGCCAGCCGCCGAACACGGGCATCCAGTAACCGTACCTCATCGTGCCTCCTCGATCACCCGGACGAGGTAATCCACGAGCCGGTCGTGCGGGTCCCAGCCGAGCACCTCCAAGGGCCTCGCGACGAAGTTGGAGAGCGCATTGATGTCGTAGAAACGCGCCACGCCGTCGCGGTCATCGACCATCACCTCCACCCCGCCGACGTCGAGATCCACCGCGCGGGCGATCGCCTCAGCGGCCTGGACCAGCGCGGGCGCGGGCGCCACCGCCGCCATGCTGATCCCGCTCCCCTCGACACAGGCGTCGGCGGGGCAGAGATCGAACGCGCCGCGCCCCGCGACGTCGATCGCGTAGAGGTAGGCGCGGTCGAGCGTCTCGATGCGGGTGATCTTGCCCTCTCTCGCTGGGACATAGTCCTGCACCAGCAGCACGCCGTCGATGCTGGTCGGCAGTTGGCGCTCGTCGACCGCCCAGCGCAGCTCCGCCATGTTGTCGAACCGCGCGATGCCCGCGCCCGAGCCGCCGATGTTCGCCTTGACCACCAGCGGAAAGCCGATCGCCTCGGCAGCCGCGGGTACATCAATGCCGCGATGGACCACGCGGGTGCGCGGGACCGCGAGCCCGAGCGAAGACATCAGCGACAGTTGCCGCGCCTTGGACGCATCGATCGCCAGCACGTCCGCGCCGTTCACCACCCGCACCCCGCCGCGCCGCCAATGGTCGAGCAGGGCGGTGGCGTAGAAGATCGGGTGCTCGTCCGCGCGGAGGAAACTCGACATGGCGATGCGGTTGAACACCACGCGGGCGGGCGGCGCGGGGTCGGCCGGGTCCCACGCGCCGTCGGGGGAGAGCGTGCGGTACTCCACCCCGCGCCGGTCGAGCGCGGCGAACAGCGGGCGGAACCAGTCCGGGTGCTCGTACAGGATCGCGAGGTCGGTCATGCGGGTCTGGGTAGAACAGCGCGAGGCGGAGGGAAACTCCCGCAACCTTCCCCGGCCTTCGCCGGGAGAGAGGGCCGTGATATGGCTCAGCTATGGGCCGCAAGCGGAGCGAAGGGGAAGCGGAACGTCCGGTGCTGCCATGGCGGCTGGTGGTCGGCGTGTTGCTGCATTTCGTCGTACCGGCATACTTGCTGACGTTGCTCGCGGCGTGGCTTAGCTTAGGGGCACCGACCCATGAAGCGGCTCACGGCGAGCTGGAAGCCATTGTGGTTGAGGTAAGCTGGCGTTTCCTCGTCGGCTACGCGCTGCTCATCCTCATCGCCGCGCTGTTCGCCGCCGCGCTCAACCCGGTGCTCACCCGGCGTCGGGCACGACGTAAGGTGGACGACCCTAAGCTTGCGGCACACCGCTCCGCCGCGCGGATGGCGGAGGCGTGCATACGGGCGGGGCGGCTGGCGAGCGGCGCAACGGGAGAGCCGATCGCGGCGGTGGCCGCGCGGCTGCGGCGCGGCGCGTGGGACCATGCGGACGAGCGCGACCAGAAGCTCTCCGCCGACCTCGCCGAGGCGGTCGACGCCTTTGCCCGCGCACACGCGAGCGCCAAAGCGGAGGGCAAGCAGGAGGTCGCCACCTTCGCCGCCGCCTCGCTTACCCGCATCGCCATCGCGCTGGACGAGCTCGCTGAGGAGCGCCGCCAGCTCGACCGGGGCGACGCGCTCACCCATGCTCGCTACCTCGACGCGCGCTACGGTTCAGCTCTCGATTCCACTGGAAGCAGCTCAGGCTGAGGCGTACGAATCGGGATGGGCATGTAGTGTCTTGCCCTGGAGGCGCTGGCCTCCACTCGGGGGTGCATCACCATGTTGACGCCTTTCACGCTCGGCGCGACCGCGGTCGTCGTCGTCATTCTGCTCGTGCTGTTCACGCTGACGCGCTCGGTCCGCTATGTCGGCAACAACCGCGTTGCGATCGTCGAGAAGCTCTGGAGCCGCAACGGCTCCGTCCCCGGCGGGCTGATCGCGCTCGGCGGGCAGGCGGGCTATCAGCCCGAGGTGCTGCGCGGCGGCTATCATTTCTTCGTGCCCTTCCAGTACCGCATCCATACCCAGCCGCTCGTCACCATCCCGCAAGGGCAGATCGGCTATGTGTTCGCGCGCGACGGCGAGCCGCTCGGGCCGACGCAGACGCTGGCGTCGAACCTCCACACCGCCGACTTCCTCGACGTGCGCGCGTTCCTCCTCGCGGGCGGGCAGAAGGGGCCGCAGCGCGCGATCCTGCGCGAGGGCACCTATGCGATCAACCTGTCGCAGTTCATTATCATCACCCGCGAGCAGATCCACGGGCTGATGCTCGAAAGCAACGACCGCCAGCTGTTCAGCAACATGCAGGAGGTGATCGCGCAGCGTGGCGGGTTCGACGCGGTGGTCATCAAGGACCGCGACGACCAGATCGGCGTCGTCACCGTCCATGACGGCCCCGCGCTCACCGCCGACCAGATCATTGCGCCGCAGGTCGGCATCGATCAGGCGAGCCCCGCCACCTTCCACAACAGTTTCCAGGACCCGGAGAAGTTTATCGCCGCCGGCGGTCGTCGCGGCCGCCAGCTGCAGGTGCTGGTCGAGGGCAGCTATTTCATCAACCGGCTGTTCGCGACCGTCGAGATGGTCGCCAAGACGGTGATCGAGGTCGGTCATGTCGGTGTCGTGATCTCCTATACCGGCGACAGCGGCGCGGACACGTCGGGCGAGGACTACCGCCACGGCGAGTTGGTCGAGCGCGGCACCCGCGGCGTGTGGTCGGAGCCGCTGCTGCCCGGCAAATACGCGTTCAACACCTATGCGGGCAAGATGGTGATCGTGCCGACCACCAATTTCATCCTGCGCTGGGACCAGGACACGACCGGGCAGCACAAGTTCGACGAGAATCTGTCCGAAGTGTCGCTGATCACCCGCGACGCGTTCGAGCCGACGCTGCCGCTCTCGGTCGTGGTGCATATCGACTATCGCAAGGCGCCGCTCGTCATTCAACGCTTCGGCGATATCAAGAAGCTGGTCGAGCAGACGCTCGATCCGATGGTGTCGGCCTATTTCAAGAACGTCGCGCAGAAACGGACATTGATCGAGCTGTTGCAGGAACGCTCGGACATCCAGGAACAGGCGGGCGCGCAGATGCGCGAGAAGTTCAACGCCTACAACCTCGAGCTGCAGGAGGTGCTGATCGGCACCCCGCGCGCGGCGGCGGGCAACGACCAGATCGAAAAGGTGCTCCAGCAATTGCGCGAGCGCCAGGTCGCGGAGGAGCGCGTCACCACCTATGCCAAGCAGCGGATCGCCGCGGCGGGCGAGCGCGAGCTGCGCGAGGCGGAAGCGCGCGCGCACCAGCAGACGGTGATCACCGAGTCCGAGCTGTCGATCACCGTGCAGGAGAACCAGGGCAAGGCGGCGCTGAAGCGCGCGGGGCAAGAGGCTGAGCAGACCCGCACGGTGGCGCGCGCGGAGGCGGACCGGATGCGGCTCTTGGGCGAAGGCGAGGCGGCGCGGGTGGTCGCGCTGGCCGCTTCGGAGGCGCAGCGCATCCGCGAGACCGGGCTCGCCACCGCCGAGACGATCGAGAAGCAGGCGGCGGCCTCGGGCGGCGCGCATTACCAGCTGACGCGGCAGGTGGTCGAGCGGCTGGCGGACGCGCTGGAGAAATCGGGCGTCGA
>CAXTTU010000212.1:0-6041 GCA_964247225.1 uncultured Sphingomonas sp.
ACCGCGGGCGCGCTGTTCGTCAACGAGGCGGGCCTGGGCGAGTGAACCGTCTGGTCGAGATCGCGCTGCGTCAGCGGATGCTGATGCTGATGCTGCTGATCGGCGTGGTCGTGGCGGGGGTGATCGGCTTCGCGAACCTCAACATCGAGGCCTACCCCGACCCGGTCCCGCCGCTGGTCGAGGTAATCACGCAGAATAACGGCGCGTCCGCCGAGGAGATGGAGCGCAACGTCACCATCCCGATCGAGCAGGTGATCGCGGGCGTGCCGGACGTGAAGGCGGTGCGGACCATCTCCCTGTTCGGCCTCTCCGACGTGAAGATCCAGTTCTCTTACGACGTCCAGTTCCGCGAGGCGGAGCAGCGGGTGCTCGGCCGCTTGTCCGGGCTCGGCACGCTGCCCGGCGGCGCGCAGCCGCAGATCTCGCCCACCAGCCCGATCGGCGAGATCTACCGATACCGCATCACCGCGCCGCCCGGCTATTCGGTGATGGACCTCAAGACGCTGCAGGACTGGGTGCTCCAGCGGCGATTCAAGCGCATTCCCGGCGTGGCCGACGTCACCGGCTGGGGCGGCAAGCTGCGCTCCTATGAGGTCAGGCTCGACCGCGACAAGCTGATCGCGCACGGCGTCACCATTCCGCAGGTGCTGGGCGCGATCGGCAAGAGCGACGGCAATGTCGGCGGCCAGACCGTCAATTTCGGCGAACAGGCCGCGATCGTGCGCGGCGTCGGGCTGATCCAGTCGGTCGCGGCGATCCGCAACGTGCTGGTCGGCAGCGGCGGTGCCGCGCCGACGCTGCTGAGCGATGTCGGCACGGTGGCGATCGGCAACCTCCCCCGGCTCGGCATTGCGGGCGAGGGGCGCGATGACGACATGGTCATGGGCATCGTGCTGATGCAGCGCGGGGCGCAGTCGATGCCGACGATCACCCGCGTCAAGGAGGAGGTCGAGACGATCAACTCCACCGGCATCCTGCCGCCCGGCGTCCGGCTGGAGCGCATCTACGACCGGTCCGACCTGATCGAGGTGACGACGCATACGGTGCTCCACAATTTGCTCGAGGGCGTGCTGCTGATCTTCGTGCTGCAATGGCTGTTCCTCCGCGACCTTCGCAGCGCGTTGATCGTCGCCATCACCATCCCGTTCGCGCTGTCGGTGGCGGTGCTGGTGCTGACATTGCAGGGCGAGTCGGCGAACCTCCTGTCCTTGGGGGCGCTCGACTTCGGGCTGGTTGTCGATGCGAGCGTGATCATGGTGGAGGCGATCTTCCGCCGCATGGCCGACCGCTCGCACGCATTGAGCGAAGGGCGGGTGCACGCCACCGTCGCCAACCGCTTCTCCGCGATCCTGCATGCGTCGGGCGATGTCAGCCGCGGCATCTTCTTCGCCGCCGCGATCATCATCGCCTCGTTCCTGCCCTTGTTCACGCTGACCGGCGTCGAGGGGCACATCTTCGGGCCAATGGCCAAGACCTATGCCTATGCGATCGCGGGCGGGCTGGTGGCGGCGTTCACCATCTCGCCGATGTTGTCCGCGCTGCTGCTTCCCGACAAGCTGGCGGAGGTCGATACCTGGGTCGTGCGGCACCTGCGCCGTGCCTATGAGCCTGCGGTGTCGTTCGCGATCGCCAACCGCGGGCTGACGCTGGGCCTCGCGCTGTTCGCCTGCCTCGGATCGTTCGTCGCGGTGCGCAGCCTCGGCGTCGAGTTCCTGCCGCATCTGGAGGAGGGCAATCTCTACATCCGCGCGACGCTGCCGCCGTCGATCTCGCTGGAGGCGGGGCATCCGGTGGTGGACGGCATCCGCCGGATCATCGCGGGCTATCCCGAGGTCGAGCGCGTCATCTCCACCCATGGTCGCCCCGACGACGGGACCGACGCGACCGGCTTTTTCAACGCCGAGTTCTACACGCCGTTGAAGCCCGCCGACCAATGGCCCGCGGGCGTCACCAAGGACCAGCTCACCACCGAACTTCAACACCGGCTGCAGGCGCGCTATCCCGGCGTCGATTTCGAGTTCTCGCAATATATCCAGGACAATGTCGAGGAGGCGTCGTCGGGAGTAAAAGGCGCGAACTCGGTCAAGATATTCGGGCCAGACCTTGCCACGCTGGAGACGCTCGCGGCGAAGATGAAGGCGCAGATGGCGGGGGTGCGCGGCATTGCCGACTTGGGCGTTTCCGACTCGCTCGGTCAGCCGACGGTCCGGATCGACATCGACCGGGTCGCGGCGGCGCGCTACGGGCTCACCCCCGACGACATCAACTCGACGGTCGCCGCCGCGATCGGCGGACAATCGACGGGCGACCTGTTCGAGGCAAGCACCGACCGGCATTTCCCGATCGTCGTCCGGCTCAACGCCGCGCAGCGCGGCGACATCGAGGCGATCCGTCAGCTGACCGTCGGCGCGCCCGCGCCGGGCGGCACGGGCCTGATCCAGGTGCCGCTGTCCGAGGTCGCGCGGGTCACGCTCACCTCCGGCGCGTCGTTCATCTATCGCGAGCATCAGGAGCGCTACCTCCCGATCAAGTTCTCCGTGCGCGGGCGCGACCTTGGCGGTGCGGTGGGCGAGGTGCAGGCGCGCATCAAGCGCAATGTCGTGCTTCCGCCCGGCTATCACCTCGAATGGGCGGGCGAGCTCGGCAACCTCACCAGCGCAGTGTCGCGGCTGGAGGTGGTGGTGCCGATCAGCCTGGGGCTGATCCTCGTGCTGTTGTTCGCCAATTTCAGCTCGGTGCGCGACACGTTCCTGGCGTTCAGCGTGATCCCGATGGCGCTGGTCGGGGGCGTGCTCGCGCTGGCGGTGACGGGGACGGCGTTCAGCATTTCCGCCGCGATCGGCTTTGTGGCGCTGTTCGGCATTGCGGTGATGGACGGGATTCTGGTCGTCAGCACGTTCAACCAGCAGGTCGACGACGGGCTGCACCGCGACGACGCGATCGCGGTCACGGTACGTCACGCGCTGCGCCCGGTAGTGATGACCTGCCTCGCCGCCGCGATCGGGTTGCTCCCCGCCGCGCTGTCGACCGGGATCGGCAGCCAGGTGCAGAAACCGCTCGCGCTGGTGGTGGTCGGCGGCATGACGCTGTCGCCGGTGTTGATCCTGCTCGTGCTGCCGGTGCTGATCCTGCGGTTCACGCATCACCACGGCGCGCATCGGCATCCGATCCATCGGCATCACTTCGACGGCACGCCGGTGGAGCGGGCGTGAGACGGAGGTTCGCCCCGCTGATGCTCGCGGCGGTCGCGGGCTGCACGGTCGGCCCGCGCCCCGACACGCGCGCCTCGCTCCCGCCCGCGCGCTCGCCCGAGCTGATCGCGCCGGTGTCCGCCCCCGCACAGCAGCTCGACCCGACGGCGACGGTCGACCCTTATTGGTGGCGCACGTTCGGCAGCGCGCGGCTTGACGCGCTGGTCGAGCGGGCGCTCGCGCGCAGCAACGACATCGCCGCGG
Source organism: uncultured Sphingomonas sp. (assembly GCA_964247225.1). GTDB lineage: Bacteria > Pseudomonadota > Alphaproteobacteria > Sphingomonadales > Sphingomonadaceae > Sphingomonas. The sequence goes on from CAXTTU010000212.1 coordinate 3,456, forward strand.
CGGACGCGACCTTGCGCCAGGCGAGCGAGCAGGCGTCGGTGGCGGTCGGCGCGCAACGGCCGCAGGTGGACGCCAGCTACCAGGCCGAGCGCGCGCGCGTCTCGCAGATATTCTCGAACCCGCTCAACGACCCGACACAATATTCCTACTCGCTGCAGACCGCCCAAGTGACGGTGTCCTACCCGATCGACCTGTTCGGCGGCGGGCGCAACCGCGTCCGCTCGGCGCGCGCGGCGGCGGAGGTGGCGCTCCATCGGCTGGTCGCGGCGCGGACCACCGTGGTCAGCAACCTCGTCCAGGCGGTGATCCAGCAGGCCGCGCTGCAAGCCGAGATCGCAGCGCAGCAATCCGCGATCCGCAACAGCCGCGAGCTGGTCACTTTGCTCCAGCGGCGGCAACAGCTCGGCGATGTCGGCGCGGCGGACGTATCCGCGCAGCAAACGACGCTGGCGGCGCAGGAGGCGGCGCTGCCCCCGCTCCAGCGCCAGGCGGAGCATCAGCGCGCGCTGATCGTGACGTTGACGGGCGAGCCCGCCGGGTCGCCCGTGCCGCCGCTCCCGACGCTGGGCGAGCTGACGCTGCCCGCGCGGTTGCCGCTGACGCTCCCTTCGATCGTGGTGACCAACCGTCCCGACGTGCGCGCGGCGGCGGCGCAGGTGCGCGGGGCGGCCGCCGATGTCGGCACCGCGATCGCCGCGCGGTTGCCGCAGATCACGTTGTCGGGCACCGGGGGCAGCGAGGCGATACGGTTCGAGGACCTGTTCGTCCCCGCCAACCTGTTCTACACGCTGATCGGCGGGGTGACGCAGCCGCTGTTCCACGGCGGCCAGCTCCGCCATCAGCAACGCGCGGCGGAGGCGGCGCTGCGCATCGCGGAGGCGCAATATCGCGCGGCGGCGTTGCAGGCGTTCCTCGACGTTGACGATGCGCTCTCGGGGCTACGCACCGACGCCGAGGCGCTCGACGCGGCCACGCGCGCGGACACGGCGGCGCGGCAGACGCTGTTGTTCACGCGCCGTCAGTTGGAACTCGGCGCGGTCGGCACCCTACAGCTGCTCAACGCTTCCGTCGCCGCGTCGCAGGCCTCGACCCAGCTGATCCAGGCGCGCGTCGCCCGGCTGACCGACAGCGTCGCGCTGTTTCAGGCGATGGGGACGGATGTGGGCGGGACTGGCGGCCCCGCCCGGCGTTAGGATCTGTCCTATTCAAGCATTACCGTTCGTCCTGAGGAGCCGCTGAGCGAAGTCGAAGCGGCGTCTCGAAGGACTGGCAGGTACGCGCTCACCTGTCCTTCGAGACGGGACTTCGGCAAGCTCAGTCCCTCCTCAGGACGAACGGTTACGAGTAAGCAGGACGCACCCTAACCCCCGAACCCGCCCACCTTGTCGGGCAGCAGCGGCAGGTCGCGGATGCGCCGCCCGGTCGCGTTGAAGATCGCGTTCGCCACCGCCGCGCCGACGCCGGTGATGCCGATCTCGCCGATGCCGTGCGCGCCCATCGGCGTGTGCGGGTCGGCGATGTCGGTCCACATCACGTCGATGTGCGGCACGTCGAGATGCACGGGCACGTGATACTCGGCCAGGCTCGGGTTCATGATCCGCCCGCTGCGCTCGTCGAACATCGTCTCCTCGGTCAACGCGAGGCCGAGCCCCATGATGATCCCGCCGCGGAACTGGCTCGCCGCGGTCTTGCTGTTGAGGATGCGCCCGCAGTCGAACGAGCCGAGGAAGCGGCTGACCCGCACCTCCCCCGTCACCGCGCTGACGCGCACCTCGCAGAACATCGCGCCGTGCGAATGCATCGACCAATGCATCAACTCCAGCGGCGCCGACGCGTTCGCCTCCACGCGCACCTCGTCGCGCTGCGCGCGCGACAGGATCGAGACATAGCTCTCGCGCCGTGCGGGGTCGTCGAGCTTGGCGAGCCCGCCGTCATGCCCGCCAATCTCGTCGGGCTTGAGCCCGGCGAGCGGCGAGTCGTTGCCCGCCAGCTTGATCAGCTGCGCGACCAGCTCGTTCCACGCGGCGATGATTGATGCGCCGATCGCGGCGGTCTGCTGCGACCCGCCCGCCATGATCGCGCCGGGGAAGTCGGTGTCCGCATAGCCGACCTCGACCCGGTCCATCGGCAGCCCGAACCGCTCGGCGGCGACGATCGCGGTGGTGGTCGACGTGCCCATGCCCATTTCGTGCGCGGCCAGCTCGACCCTCGCCCGCCCGTCACGGGTCAGGATGATCCGCGCCGCGCCGCCGGGCATGCGGTAATAGGGATAGGTCGCGGTGGCGACGCCGGTGCCGACCAGCCACTCGCCCTCACGCCGTGCGCCGGGCGTGGCGCTGCGCTCGGCCCAGCCGAACCGCTCCGCGCCGTCGCGATAGGCCTTGGCAATCTCGCGCAGGGAGAAGGGGTGGCCGGAGCTCGGATCGACATCCGGCTCGTTCCGCAGCCGAAGCTCGACCGGGTCCATGCCAAGCTCATGCGCGAGCTCGTCGATCGCGGATTCGACCGCGAAAGTGCCGACCGCCTCGCCCGGCGCGCGCATGAAGGTGTTGGCGAGCATGTTCATGGTCGCGACCTTGACGCCCA
>CAXTTU010000213.1:0-6008 GCA_964247225.1 uncultured Sphingomonas sp.
GACCCAGTTGCCGTATACGCGCCGCACGTTCACCGCGCCGAGCTCGGCGAGCACGGTCAGAACAGGATCGAGGGCTCGCGCGGAGGCGTTGTCCGCGTCGATCAACAGCGCTACGTTGCGGGTGGGGGTGTCGTCCATCCCCGCATCGTCGCCGCCGGGAAGCGCGAGGTCAACCAGTGCCGCCGGCGTCGTTGCGCTTGTTGCGCGGATAAGCCTGATTGTTGGCGATGTCGTCCGCCTTTTCGGGGCGGGTGGTCGCGCCGCGGTCGCCCAGTCCCTGCTTGATGTCGTCCTGCGAGCCGATGTCGGTCTGCAGGTGGCCGCCGGAGCTGCTCCTCACGGCACCTTCTTCGCTGTCAGCGACGGCGGCGTCGATCAGCTCGTGATCGTCATAGGCCCGGGCGGATTCGGTGCGGGGGTTCTCGGCCATGCTTGTGTCTCCTTCGCCGGCACAAACAGGCGAGGGGAGGGCGGCGTTCCGTCAGCCCGCCGGATAGGTGATCGCAACCACCTCATACTCCCGCTCGCCCGAGGGCAGGTCGACGCGGCGCAGGTCGCCAACCGCCGCACCCCGCAGCGCGCGGGCGAGCGGGGCGTTCCAGCCGATACGCCCGGTCCCTGCATCGGTCTCGTCGTCGCCGACCAGGGTCAGCACCCGCTCGGCGTCATCCTCGTCGGCGATCGTCACCGTCGCCCCGAACCATACGCGCGAGCGGTCCGGCTGGTGCGCGGGATCGACCACCTTGGCCGCTTTCATCCGCTTCGACAGCCAGCCCAAGCGCCGGTCGATCTCGCGCAGCCGCTTCTTGCCATAGAGATAGTCGCCATTCTCCGACCGGTCGCCATTGCCCGCCGCCCAGCTAACGGTCTCGACCAGCCGGGGCCGCTCGCCCGCGAACAGCGCGTGATACTCGGCCTGGAGCGCGGCCAAGCCGGCGGGGGTGATGTAGTTGGGGCGGTCGATCATCCCGGCCGCGCGGGCTTGCCCAGGTACCAGCTCAGCCGCGCGGGCCCCCGGCTGAGCGAATGCGCGGGGTTGGCGAGGTCGTACACGACCGCGTTCTCCAATACATGCTGCACATAGCTGCGCGTCTCGCTGAACGGGATCGCCTCGATCCAGTCGACCGGGTCCACCCCGCCGCTGCGCGGGTCGCCGTTCGCCGACAGCCACTTGTTCACGTTGCCCGGCCCCGCATTGTACGCCGCCACCGCAAGCGGGTAGCTGCCGAACTGGCCGAACACGCGGTTGAAGTAATGACCACCGAGCCGGATGTTATAATCGGTGCTGCTCGTCAGCATCGCCGGCTCCCAAGCGACGCCGAGCTTGCCCGCGGTGTCGCGCGCGGTGCCGGGCATCAGCTGCAGGAGCCCGCGAGCGCCGACGCGGCTCAGCGCCTGCCGGTCGAACTGGCTTTCCTGCCGCGCGATGGCGTGGATCATCGTCCAGCTGCCCTGCTGGTCGGCGGGCACCGACACGGTCGGGAAGCCCGCGAGGCTGTAGTCGCTATAGCCGTTCTGCAAAGCGCTGCGCCCGATCATCACGCCGAGGTCGGGACGGCCGAGCGTCAGCGAGAGCTCCTGCGCGAGGACGTGGTCGGTGTCGCTATGCGCGTCGAGCGCGATCTGGCGGATGAACGCGGTCTGGTCCTGCCAGTCGCCGATCGAGCCGAGATAGCGCGCCGCCTGCACCACGTCACGGTTCTGGAAAGCCGCCCGCGTGGCGGGGTCGACCGGCGGCGGCGCGAACGGGGGCGGAGCCTCAAGCGCGCGGCCGAGCCGCTCGGCGGAGAGCTGGCCGTAAAACTGGTCGCGGAATACCGCCGCGCGAGTCCAGTAGGTCGTCGCGGTCGTCGGCTGCCCCCCGGCGGCGGCGGCGCGCCCCGCCCAATACAGCCCCTTGCTCTGGATCGACGGGCTGCGCGACCCGCCCGCGTAACGCTCGAACAAGGTCGCGGCGTCGGCGGGGCGGCGCAGATGCTTTAGCGCGGCCTGCCCGCCAAGCCAGGCGAGGTCGGTATAGGCGTCGCGCTCGGCATAGCTGCCCGCGCTGGGGTCGGTGCCGTCGGCATAGGCGTCGTCCGCCTGTCGCGCGATGTCATAAGCGAGCTGCGACTGGCCATCCGCCGCCGCGCCCTTGGCGTTGGTGGAGAGCACGCCCAGCCACTTGGCGGTGTCGCCGGGCCGCTCGGCGAGGTGACGCGGCTGCGCGAGCAGTGCCCGCGCCGAGCCACCCGCGCCGTTGTTGCGGAGCCATGTCGCGCGGTCGGCGAGATAGCCCGCGTCGTTGGGCCACACCACCGCGCCCGCGGCTAGCTGCGCCGCCCCGGGCGCGTTGCTGCGAAGGGCGAGCCGCGCGGCGTAGAGGTCGCGCTTTGCCGGGCTAACCAAAGTGATCTGCCGTGCCGCCTCGCCGGTCTGCCCCTGCCAGAGCAGCGCGTCCATGCGCGCGTCCTGATCGGCCGTGGTCAGCGCCGGGCCGAAGGTATCGAGCACGACCTGCTCGTCGGCGGGGGACAGCGCGCCTTGCCGCCACGCCGCGCGCGCGGCCGCTTCCGCCGCCGACCGCTGCCCCGTGCTCGCCAGCGCGAGCGCGTAGCGAACGCCCGCCGCCGCGGATTGCGGCGGGTAGCGGTTGAAGAACGCGACCAAGCTGGAGGTTGATCCGCCTCCCGCCTGCTTCTCCGCCGCCCGCCGGATCGCGGTCTCGTTTGGCCAGCCGGGATGGGCCAGCAGAAACTGCGCATAGCTGTCGAACGGGAGCAGGTCCGTCCCCGTCACCGACTTCCATTGCGCGATGGTGGAGGCGAGCGCGGGGCCGCTGACCGCCGGGTAGGCTGGAGCGCTGGACTGCCCCTGGTACAGGCCGTTCTGCCCAAGCGACGCCGCCCCCACGCTCGCCAGCGCCGCCAGCCCCCACACCGCCCTGAACGTCGCTGGTCCCATGGTGGACATCGTAGCGCGCCGGGCCCTATCTGTCGCCTGAACATTGCGCGTCGGCGCGATGCGGAGCGCTTGTTGCATGTTTTCCGGTTCCATCCCCGCGCTGGTGACGCCGTTCGCCGCTGACGGCGCGTTCGACGAGCGCGCCTATCGCGAGCTGATCGAATGGCAGATCGCGGAGGGCTCCTCCGCGCTGGTTGCGTGCGGCACCACAGGTGAGGCGGCGACGATGCCGGTGGCCGAGCATTTCCGCGTCGTGCGCGTCGCGGTCGATCAGGCGCGCGGGCGCGTGCCGGTGATCGCGGGCGCGGGCTCCAATGACACGCGCGTCGCGGGCGAGAACATCGCGGCGGCGCATGAGGCGGGCGCGGACGCTGCGCTGACCGTGCCGCCTTATTACAACCGCCCGAGCCAGGAAGGCGTGTTCCGCCATTTCGAGGCGCTCGCCGCCGGGGCCGCGCTGCCGATCATCCTCTACAACGTACCGGGGCGGACGGTGACCGACATCCTGCCCGAAACGCTCGCGCGCATCGTCGCGCATGTGCCGCGCGTGTTCGTCGGCGTCAAGGACGCGAGCGGGGTGCTGGGCCGGGTGACGCTCCACCGCGCGTCGTGCGGAGAGGCGTTCTGCCAGCTGTCGGGCAATGACGACCTCGCGCTGCCGTTCAACGCGATGGGCGGGACGGGTTGCATCTCGGTGACGGCCAACGTCGCCCCGAGGCTGTGCGCCGACTTCCAGCGCGCTTGCGCGGAGGCGCGCTGGGCCGACGCGCTCCGGCTCCACGACCGGCTCTACCCACTCCACACCGCGCTGTTCACCGACGCCTCGCCTGGGCCGGTGAAACATGCGCTGAGCCGAGTGCGCCCCGAGCTGCCAACTGCGCTCCGCCTGCCGATGACTTGGCCGGGTCAGGCAAGCCGCGCGGCGGTGGATGCGGCGTTGGCGAGGGTGGGGTTAAGCTAGTCGCTGCCGATCCGTCGCTGCTGTTCCCCTACAGCGACTTTCACCGCGATATCCTCGATCCGCTGATTGAGCCCGTTCTGGACGGCGTACACGACCGACTGCGCTTCGCGGATCGCGTCCAGCTTCGTCTCAGCCTTTAGCACCGCCATGTCGGCTTCGATCTGTCGCATTCGGTCGCCCAATACTGCCACCGCCTCGGACAGTTCGCGCTGGGCAACCTGAAGATTCTTGATGTGATCCGCCATTTGCAGATGATCGGCTATCTCCCTTGCCGCTTCACCTAACGACTTACGCGACCACATTCAGCGCGCGACCGCCCGGGCGAGGGTGCTGCGAATTGCGGCAAGATGAGCTTCTGGTGGCGTCAAGTCGGACGCAAAGCGCTCAACGAGCGGGAGCAGAAAATCGGACACGAGGTCGCCCTGCTCGCGCTCTGAGGCAGGATGCATCCCCCACCGCTCTTCCAGAGCGCGCGAAAGTTCGGCGGCCTCCGTCAGCGTGAGTTTGCCCAGTTCGACATTTGTGCGCAGGTCCATGTCCCGCTCCTTCCACGCGAACATAACAACACCGGCGCGTCCACGCCAGCCACCCCCGCTTCCCCTTACCCCCGCCCGCGCCTACATGCCTCTGCCATGCCCCGTCCCAAGCCCGCCCAGTTCGACAAGCGCAAGGTCGTCGCGGAGAACCGCCGCGCGCGGTTCGAGTATAGCATCGAGACGGTTTACGAGGCGGGGATCGCGCTGACCGGCACCGAGGTGAAGTCGCTCCGCTTCGGCGAGGGCTCGATCGCCGAATCCTATGCCGAGGTCACGGCGGAGGAAGTGTGGCTGGTCAACTCCAACGTGCCCGAGTTCAGCCACGGTAACCGGTTCAACCACGAGCCCAAGCGCCCGCGCAAGCTCCTCATGCACAAGCGCGAGATCAACAAGCTGCACGGGGCGGTGGCGCGCGAGGGGATGACGCTCGTGCCGCTGTCGGTCTACTTCAACGGGCAGGGACGCGCGAAGGTGGAGCTGGCGCTCGCCAAGGGGCGCAAGACGCACGACAAGCGCGAGGCGATCAAGGAACGCGAGTGGAAGCGCGACGCCGCGCGGCTGATGCGCGACCGGGGGTGACCTCCGGTCGCATCGTCGCCTGGGCGCGGCATCATGTGCCGACGCAGGAGTCGATCCGCCGCAACCGGCTGCTGAGGCCCGTCGCGCATCTCATTCTCCGCCCAAGTCTGTGGCGGCTCAACCGCCGCTCCGTACCGCGCGCGGCGGCGGTGGGGGTCGGGTGCACTGTGCTGTTCCCGGTGGCGCACATGCCCCTGTCTGCGCTGGCGTCCGTGCCCGCGCGCGCCAACGTACCGCTCGCGGTGGCGATCACGATTCCCGGCACCTTCGTGTTCGGCCCGATCTGGATCGCGGCGCACTTCGTCGGGCGGTGGCTGTTGCGCGTCGATCGCGAGGTGCCCGGCCATCCGCTCGCGGTCAACGCGCACGCGATCGCAACCACCGCGCACGCGCATGACGAGGTGCTGGGCTGGTGGGCGCGCGGCGGCGGGCATCATGTCGTGCCGATGATCGTCGGCTTGCTGGTGCTCGCGCCGCTGCTATCCGCCGCCGCCTATGCGCTCGCCGCGCTGGCGTGGCGCTGGCGGGTCGGGCGAAGGTGGCGGGCGCGGTCCGCGGCTCGTTCAAACGCGCGTTAAGCACGATTGACCGCGATTACCGTTTCGTTACAACCGCGTCATTCCCGCCCGGCGTCGTCCTGACGCCCCCATCTCGCGAAAAGGAATGAGACACATGAAGCGATCGCGTTTCGTCGCGCTGGCCTCCGCGCTGGCGCTCTCCACGGGTGTCGCCGGCGTGGCGGTGCATGGGCAGATGGCGAGCGGGCGTCCGCAGCTCGGCACCTTCGGCGTCGACCTGACGGGCATGGACAAGAGCGTCGCGCCCGGCGACGATTTCTATTCCTATGTAAACGGGGCCTGGGTCAACAACACCGTCATCCCCGAGGACAAGGCCAGCTATGGCGCGTTCAACACGCTCGCCGACCTGTCGCGTGAGCGGACGCGCGGCATCCTCGAAGCGCAGCGCGCGAACGGGAGCAAGATCGGCAC
>CAXTTU010000214.1:0-6006 GCA_964247225.1 uncultured Sphingomonas sp.
CCGTCGCGGCTGGCGGAGGACGATGTCCCGCTGCCCGCGACGCCGCCGACGCTGCGCAACATCATGCTCGCCGAGGCGCAGCCGGTGCTGGCGCTGGTCGCAGGCGTGCGGAGCGGGCGCGTGCGGCTGCCGATGCCCGAGCTGCACCGCCGCGCGTCCGAGGCGATCGCCCGGTTCGAGCGCGCGATCGCGCCGCATTACTCCGAAGAGCAGCGCCAGCGCGCCAAATATGCGGTCTGCGCCACCGCCGACGACATTGCGCAGAACCTGCCGGGGATCGGCACCGACGGCGCGGAATGGGCGCGCCGGTCGATGGTGGTGCAGTTCTTTCAGGAGAATATCGGCGGCGACCGCTTCTGGCAGCTGGTCGACGACATGCTGCGGACGCCTGGCGACAATCTCGACCTGATCGAACTCTACCACGCGTGTCTCGCCGCCGGGTTCGAGGGGCGGTTCCGCGTCATGCCCGACGGGCGGCGGCGGCTGCACGAGATCATGGCGCGGCTCCACGGCGCGCTGCCGCATGTCCGCGCGCTGTCGATGACCGAGCTGTCGCCGCGCTGGCGGGGCGAGAACGCGCCGGTCGCGCGCGTCGGCTGGAGCCTGGTCGCGCTGGCGGCGGCGGTCGCGGCCGGAGTGCTGTTGCTCGTCTTCATCGTGCTGCGGCTGATGCTCGCGTCGAGCGCGGAGGACCCGCGCCACCGGCTCGCGGGGCTTCGGCCCGAGGCGCGGCTGACCCTGTCCCGCCCCGCCGCCCCGCCGCCCAACCAGCCGAGCGTGCAGGCGAGCCGGCTGGCGAAGTTCCTCGAGCCCGAAATCCGCGAGCATCTGGTCGTGGTGGTCGAGGACGCGCAGACCGTGCGCGTGCGGACCACGGTGGGGCAATTGTTCAAGTCCGGCTCCGACCAGCTAGAGCCCGGGCGTGATACGCTGTTCCATCGCATCGGTCGCGCGATCGAGGCGGAGAAGGGCCCGGTCACGATCGAGGGCCATGCCGATAGCGACAAACTGTCCTCGCTCGCCTTCCCCGATAACATGGCCCTGTCGCAGGCGCGCGCGGAGACGGTCGGCAAGCTGATCAAGGCGGATCTGTCCGACCCCGCGCGCGTCACGCAGACGGGGATGGGCGACACGGTGCCGATCGCGACCAACGACACGCCCGAAGGCAAGTCGCAGAACCGGCGGGTCGAGGTGATCGTGCCGCGGAGCTATGTCGACCGATGATCCGCAGCTGGTTCCGCAACTGGTGGTTCGTGACGGTGTTCTGCGCGGTGGTCGCCGCGCTGGTGCTCGCCTGGGGGCTGCCATACTTCGTACCCGCGATGCAGCCGGTGGGCGTGCGCGTCGCGTGCGTGCTGCTGGTCGTCGCAGGGTGGGCAGTCGTCGTCGGCTGGCGCTGGTGGCGCGCGCGGCGCGCGGCGGCGGCCATCGCGGCGGAGCTTGCGGGACCGAGCGCCACCGACGAGGAGGGACGCGCCCTCGCGGGGCGGATGACGGAGGCGCTCGCCAAGCTGCGAACCGCATCGGGGCAGCGGCGCGACTATCTCTACACCCGCCCGTGGTACGTCATCATCGGCCCGCCGGGCGCGGGCAAGACCACCGCCTTGCTCCACTCCGGGCTGCGCTTCCCGTTTGTCGAGCAAGCGGTGAAGGGCGTCGGCGGTACCCGCAACCTCGACTTCTGGTTCGCGGACGAGGCGGTGATGGTCGACACCGCGGGCCGCTACACGACGCAGGATAGCGATCAGGCGGCCGACGCGGCGGGCTGGACCGCGTTTCTGTCCTTGCTCAAGAAGAACCGCCCGTTGCAGCCGGTCAACGGCGTGATCGTCGCGATGGGCGTGGACGAGCTGCTCCGCTCGGACGTGGGTGGGATCGACGCGCACGCGCGCGCGGTGCGGCGGCGGCTGGTCGAGCTTCGGCGGACGCTGGAGGTCGCGGTCCCCGTGTACCTCCTGCTGACCAAGGCGGACCTCATTGCCGGGTTCGCGGAATACCATGACGATCTCGATGTCGAGGGACGTCGCGCGGTGCTCGGCTCGACGCTCCCCTATGCGGATGGCAAGGCGAGCGGCGAGGTGCTGGCGCGCGCGTTCGATGAGGCGGCGCAGGCGTCGGCGGACCGGCAGGCGAAGCGCCTGTTCGAGGAGGTAGACCCTGCACGCCGCGCGCTGCTGATCGGCTTCCCCGCGCAGCTCCGCTCGCTGCGCGCGCGATTGATGCGTTTCGCCGAGGGCGCGTTCGTGTCGGGCGACGAGCCCGCGGGTGTGCTGCGCGGTTTCTATCTCACCAGCGGCGTGCAGGAAGGCGCGCCGCTCGACCGCATCCTCGCCGGGATGGCGGCGGTGTACGACCGGCCCGCCGCGACGGGCGGCGCGGGCGCGAGCGGGCGGGCGTATTTCCTCAACCGCCTGCTGACCGAAGTAATGTTCCGCGAGGCGGGGCTGGTCACCACCGATCCGCGCGCAAAGGCGCGGCGGCGCGCGCAGCTGACCGCCGCGCTGGCGGGGCTCGCGGCGGCAGTCGTGCTGGTGCTCGGCGCGTGGGGCCTGAGCTTCGGGCGCAACCGCGGGTTCCAGAACGACCTTGCGGGCAAGGCGGCCGCCGCCGACGCGCAGCTGCGCGACGCAGGGATCGACCTGGCGCAGGTGCGCGAGAACGACCCGGACCTCCGCTCTGCCTTGCCCGCGTTGAACGCGTTGCGCGATCTGCCGCGCGGCTATGCGGCGCGGGCGGCGGGCGGGCCGCCGCTGGCGATGCGCTTCGGGCTGTATCAGTCGAGCCTGTCGCAGGAGTCGGAGGATACCTATCGCGAGGGGCTGCGCCGGATCATGCTCCCGCGCCTGCTGTTGCGGCTGGAGTCGGTGCTCAAGGCGACCGCGAACGATCCGTCGGCGGTGTACGAGCCGCTCAAGATATACCTCATCCTCGGCGGGCAGGGGCCGCTCGACACAAGGGCGGTGCATGCCTGGGTGACGAACGACTGGGCGACCGAGGTCTATCCGGGCGCGGACAGCGCCGCCGACCGCGACCAGTTGACCCGCCACCTCGACGCGCTGTTGACCGACCGCGACATGGCCAGCGTGTGGCCGAACCGGCAAGCGCCGCTCGACGGCGCTCTGGTCGCGCGCGCGCGCGCGGCGGTGCAGACGCTCAGCCTCGCCGACCGCGCCTATGCGGTGATGAAGCAGCGCGCGGCCTCGGCGGGCGCGCCGTGGGAGACGGCCAACATCCTGTCGGCGGGCGACGCGCTCGCCTTTTCGGACCCGCAACAGGTGATGGCGAGCCGGATCCCCTATTTCTTCACCCGCGACGGCTATGAGCGCAGTTACATGCCCGGGCTCGCGACGGTGCAGGCGGACCTGAAGCGCGACCTGTGGGTGCTCGGCGGCGCGGGGCAGGGCGGCGTGTCGGAGGAGCTGAGCAATGTGCGCCCGGGCGTCGCGGGACTGTACGCCAAGGAATATGTCGCCGCGTGGCAGGGGGTGCTCGACCTGCTCAAGCCGGGCGCGTATTTCCGCGACCCGGCCGCGTTCGGCGCGTTCACCAAATCGCCCTCGCCGCTGAAGCGCGTGCTGCTCGAACTGCGCAAGAACACGATCTTCACCGGCGGGCTCAAGGCGGGGCTCAACCGCGCCGAGCGCACCGGGCTCAACCGTTTCCGCTACGGGCGCTTCGTTCAGGACGTAACCGACGGACGCGCGCACGGGATCGACGCGGGCGACGAGATCACTGCCGCGTTCCGCGACCTGCACGACTATGTCGGCGACGGCCACGCCTCCGCACCGGTCGACGATTTCGTCGCGGCGGTGAAGGCGGCCGGGCAGGCGGTGCTCGCCGCCAAATCGGTCGGCGGCGGCGGCGGCTCCGATACGACACAGGCGTCGATGGCGACCGCGATGGCGAGCGTAAAGGCGGCGGCGGCGACCGCCCCGCCGCAGCTCCAGTCCTTTGCTGCCGGCGCGGCGAGCGGCGGCTCCGCGGCGCAGACCACCGCCGCGAGCGGCGCGGTGTCGGACGCCTATGCGCGCGACGTCCTCCCGGCGTGCAAGGGGGTTGCCGAGGAGCACTACCCTTTCGTCCGGACCGCGGCGGCGGATGCGCCGGTGGTTGACGCGCTGCGCGTGTTCGGGATGGGCGGCGTCGTCGACGCGTTCGTCCAGCAGCGGCTGAAACCGCTGCTTGCCCCCGACGGCGCGACGTGGCGGCAAGGCGACCCGGTCGCAGCCTCGCTCAGCCGCGCCAGCCCCGCCGCGTTCGGGAAGGCGGCGGAGCTCCGCGACCTGCTCGCGGGCGGTTTGCCGATCAAGGTGCAGGTGGCGACGTTCGGTGCGGGCGTGGCGACGGTGGAGCTGTCGAGCGCGGGGACGACCTACCGCTTCACGCCTGCGTCGAACGCGGCCAGGCCGCTGCTCTGGTCCGCCAATGGCGGGCTGCCGCAGGCGTCGCTCGTGCTCTACGGCCCCGCGCCCGCCGCCAAGACCGGTGCGGCCTCGGCGAGCGCGGACGCCGCGCCCGGTCCCGAACTCGCGCGGGTGGAGACGGAAGGGCCGTGGGCGCTGTTCCGGTTGATGGACAAGGCGAAGCTGCAGAATGCGGGTCCGACCACGTTGAAGGCGGCATTCGGCACCGGCCCGACCGGCGCGGTCCTCGGCGTGGCGCTGCCGAGCGACAAGAACCCGTTCGGCCATGCGGGCCCGTGGTCGTTCAAATGCCCGGCGACGCTATGACCGCGCGGCTCCACGGCAAGCTGCCCGCGCATGGCGATTTCGTCACGCGCGGGTTTGCGCGTGCGGAGGCGGAGGCGTGCGACGCCTGGCTGTCCGACGCGCTTGCCGAGGCGCGCGCGGCGCATGGCGCGGCGTTCGACGCCCGGTACGACTTCGCGCCGCCGTGGCGTTTCGCGGGCGAGGGTACCGGCGGCGCGCTCGCGTTGTCACAGGACGCGGCGGGGCGGCGGTTCCCGATCTATCTCGAGGTGCCGAGCGCCGCCCCGCTCGTGACGGCGGCGGCGAGCGAGGAGCTGCTCTACCGGGCGATCGCGGAGCGGTGGACCGCCGACGCGCTCGCGGCCGCTGCGGAGGCGCTGGACTTGGGTGCGGAGGAAACGATGCCCGATGCGCCGAGATGGTGGCTGGAGGGCAGCGACGCCGCGCTCGACGGCACCCGCCCGACCGAGCTGCTCACCCGAATGCTCTCCGTCGAGGTCGACGCATGAACGCTTCCCTCCGCCTCGACAGCGCCGCCGTGACGCATCCGGGGCTCGTCCGCCGCGCCAATGAGGACAGTTTCTGCGATCGCGCCGCCGAGGGCGTCTGGGCTGTGGCGGACGGGATGGGTGGGCACGCGCATGGCGACTGGGCCTCGCGGACACTCGCGGGCGCGCTCGGCGCGGTGCCGCTCGGCGAGTCGTTCGACGAGGCGGCGCAGGCGGTCGCGGACGGCATCCACCATGGCAACCGGCTGATCTGGCGCGAGTCGCAGCGGCGTGGGACACAGATGGGCTCCACCGTGGTCGCCTTGTTGGTCCGCGAGCGGCGCTTCGCGGTGCTCTGGGTGGGCGACAGCCGCGCCTATCTGCTCCGCGACGGGCAGCTCTATCAGCTCACTCGCGACCATACGCAGGTGCAGGAGCTGGTCGATCGTGGGCTGCTCAGCGCGGACGAGGCGCGCGAACATCCGCGCGGCCACGTCCTCGCCCGCGCGGTGGGCGTGGGCGAGCGGCTGCAGGTCGATGTGGTCGTCGACGAGGTCGAGCCGGGCGACCTGTTCCTGCTGTGCAGCGACGGGCTGACCGGCCCGGTGGCGGACGCGGAGATCGCCGCCACGCTCGGCGAGGGCGACGCGCGCCAGGCGGCGATCGACCGGCTGGTCCAGCTGACGCTGGAGCGCGGCGCGCCCGACAATGTCACGGCGGTGCTGGTGTCCGCGCAGGAAACCACCTCACTCTCCTTTGCCGCGCCGGGAGGCTTCGCATGACCGGCGACGAGGAAGACCGCACTGTGT
>CAXTTU010000215.1:0-6001 GCA_964247225.1 uncultured Sphingomonas sp.
CCTGGACGAAGCTCCGGTCGATCTTGATCGAGCTGAACCGGGTGCGCGACAGATAGCCGAGCGAGGAATAGCCGGTGCCGAAGTCGTCCAGCGACAACCGCACGCCCATGTCGAGGATGCGTTCGAGCACCTGGATCGCGCCCGTGCCCTCGCGCATGAACACGCTTTCGGTCACCTCCAGCTCCAGCCGTTCAGGGGGTAGCCCGCTCTGCGCCAGCGCGCTGGTCACCGTCGCGACGAAGCCGGGATTGTGGAGCTGTTCGGGCGAGACGTTGACTGCGATGCGGATCGCGTCGGGCCATTTCGCCGCCTCATCGCACGCGGTCCGGAGCACCCATTCGCCGATCGGCGCGATCAGCCGCGCTTCCTCCGCGAGCGGGATGAACTTCACCGGTGAGACGTTGCCGAAATCGGGATGTGTCCAGCGGAGCAGCGCCTCGAACCCGGTCAGGTTGCCGGTGCCCGCATCGACCACCGGCTGATAGTTCAAGTGCATCTGCCCCAGCTCCAGCGCCTTGCGCAGCGCCATTTCGAGCACGCGCCGCTCCTCCGCCTCAACATGGAGCTGCGGCTCGTAATGGTGGACCGCGCCGCCGCCGACGTCCTTGGAGCGGTACAGCGCGAGATCGGCGGAGCGGATCAGCATCTCCGCGGTACGCCCATCGCGCGGGCCCGTCGCGACGCCGACGGACGCGCCGATGTGCAGCGTGTGCGCGTCGACCTCATACGGGCGGGACAAGGTATCGACCACCTGGCGCGCGAACCGCTCGACGCGGGTCGGGTCGCTCGCGTCGCGGACCACCACCGCGAACTCGTCGCCGCCCAGCCTTCCCACGATCTCGTTCTGCGTCGCGAGTTGCGACAGGCGTTCGGACACGCGACCGAGTAGCCGGTCGCCGACCGGGTGGCCGAGCGTGTCGTTGACCGCCTTGAACCGGTCGAGGTCGATCATCATGAACGCGCAGCGATTGCCCCATTTGTCCGCCTCCGCCATCGCGCGCGCGAGCACCTCGTTGATCGACAAGCGGTTGGGCAGTCCGGTCAGCGCGTCGAAGCGGGCGAGGCGGTTGATCTTGTCCGCGGTGGCGCGCTGTTCGGTGACGTCGGAGCCGACGCCGCGAAAGCCCGCAAACGCGCCGTTCTCGTCGAAGCGGGGCGAGGCGGCGATCTCCCACCAGCGTTCCTCGCCCTTGACCATGACGGGCAGGCGCAGATCGCGGAAGCTTTCGCGCGTCTTGAGCTTCTCGGCGAGCGTGCGCAGCCCCGGCGCGACCTCGCCGCTGTCCCAGCTCGACCCCGCCAGCACCTGCAGGAAGGGGAGGCCGTTGATCGCGACGGGATCGAGCCCGCAGGCATAGGCGAAGCGCGGCGACGCCTTGACGACGCGGCGCGCGGCGTCGGTCTCCCACAGCCAGTCGGCGTTCTGGTCCTCGAACTCGCGCAAGAGCAGGCTGACGGTCGCGTCGCGCTCGGCGAGCGCATATTGCGCGGCGCGGATGGTCACCAGCGCACGCGCGCGGTGCATACAGGCGCACATCAGCATGACGGTGAAGATCGCGACACCCAGCGCGGCGGCATGCGCGCCCGCATGGACCAGCGGCACCGCGATCGCCGCGCCGATCGCGGCGAGAAAGGCGAGCGTCGCCAGCGCGAACGGGGCCATCGTCAGCGCGGCGGCGGTCATCAGCACCACCAGGATAACGCCGAGCCCGCTGGCCGTCCCGGCGGGCATTTGCTGACAGAAGGCGAGCGGGACGATCGCCCACGCCGCCGCCAGCGCCACGCCCTCGCCGACGGTGTCGCGCAGGTCGCGCACGCCCGCATAGCCGTCGCCGCGATGATGCGTCGCCAGCCGCCGCATCGCGACGCCCAGCGACACCGCGCAGACCAGCGCCGCCCAACCATATAGCTTCCAGGCGGGCAGCATGCCGACGACCAGCAACACGGTTGACGCCGCGCCGAGCAGATTGGCGGCGAGCAGCAACAGCGCGAGTCGTCGTCCGGCATGAAGCTGGTAGGCGCGGATGCGGCCCCATTGCGCGGGGTCGGCCCCTTCGCGAAGACCAAGCAGGGCCTTGAGATCGGTGGAGTCAAGGACGGCGGGGGCGGGCGGGGGCGTACTCACCCATCCGGACTAATCCATGTGTAGTTGACGCTTCGTTGCGATCGGGCCGGGAAAGACGTTAATTTGTGATAGTCGTGCAATTCGGCTGGTCACGGTTGCGTGTCGATCACAGCTGACGAAGCAACGGCAATGCCTGCGCGCGGGGGAGGGAGAGCGCCTCCTCCAGCAGCGCGATGCGGGCGCGGCAGCGGGTGTCGGCGGTGCCGTTCCCAAGCATCGCCGCGGTGAAGTCCGCCCGCGGCACCCGCGCGCGCGCCGCGGCGGCGGTGACGACCGCGCCCGGCACGGTGAACAGGCGCTTGCGGTCGGGCGGCACCGACGCGTCGGTCTCGAGCAGCGCGCGGGCGAGCAGCGCATTTTGCTGCGCAAGGAGATCGTCGCCGAGCAGCGCCGCGGGCACCGGCTGTTTGCCCGCCGTGTCGCCGCACATCTCCACCGTCATGCTGCGCATCCCGAGCCGCTGAACCATCAGGAGCTCGTTCCGGGCGAACGCGCTCGCCAGGTCATAGTTCGCGACCCGCTGCCCCGCCGCCGCGCGTTGCCGGAGCGAGTGCGCGGTGGCGGTGATGAACGATTGGCGCCCGTCGCCGCGCGCCTTCGCCGCCTGCCAATCGCGGCGCAGCGAGGCGACCAGGGCGGGTCGGCGCGAGGCAAGCATGGGCAGCTTGATCTGGCTGTCGGTCGCAAGTGCCACCGCATCGCCGAGGTCGATATCGGCTGAGATCAGCGCATTGCCCGAGATCGCCGGGTCGAGGTTGGGCAGCCCCGCAACCGGCTGCGCGTGGGCAGGTCGCGACGGGTCGTGCTGCAGCGGGTGAACATAGTCGACGGCAAGGTATATCAGCCGGAGCACGAGCCAGATCCCGAAGGCATAAGGCCACCAACTCGCACGCCGCCAGGTTCCTCTTCGTGCCGACGGTTCCCACAACGCGACGCGATACCAGTCGAACTCCTGCTCCAGCGCGGGGTAGCGGGTGCGCACCGTGTTGAGCAGCACGCGGATATTGTCCCCGCGTACGCCGAACGATCGCCAGCTCCGCTCGTTGGCGGGCTTGGTCAGCTCCCGCCACGATCGGTGGAGCGGATGCTTCGGACTCAGCACCGCCTGGCGGAACGCCAGCGTGTCCGCGCGGTCGGTCAGCGCGCGCACCGCGGGCGACTGGTCGACGCGCCCGCGCGTGGCGTCCCAGCCGAAGCGGGCAATCGCGATCGGCACGAGCGAGTCCGATCGCGGCAGCGCGGTTGCGATCAGCCGGGCGAGTTCGTCCTCCGCCCCGGCGCGAAACTCCAGACCGTCGAGCCGCGGGTCGTCGAGCAGCGCGCCGAAATGCTCCGCCATGCGCGCTGCCTCGTCGGGGGTAGGGGGCTGGACGCTCGCGGTACCGTCGGGGAACAACAACCCGAGCAGCGCGGCGTAATGCGCATTGATCGCCGCGGCCTGCGGGTCGGGCGGGGGCGGTGCCTCGTCGGGCAGCTCGTCCAAGTCCGAGCCGCCGGGCAGGTCGGCAAGGTCGACCGCATCGTCCTCCCCGCCGCGCGCGTAGCCGAGCGCGGCGTCGCGCGCGTCGCGCAGGCGGTTGAACCGCTCGGGATCGGCATCGGGGTCGATTGCCTTCAAGGCGGTTGCGTAAGCGCGGCGGATCGCGCCGGTGTCGCGCGTCGGGTCGATGCCGAGCACGCGCCATGCCTCGCCCGGCCTCACAGGAAGCGCTCTCCCTCGATCCCGTCGAGCGCGGCGACGAAGTTGGTGCGCGCGTCGGCGATCGCGCGCGGCTCCTGCGCGTCGAGCACCGATTCGAACTCGGCCAGCCAGCGCCCGACCAGCTCGCGCCGGTCGCCGATCGAGCCCTCATAGGCCCGCGTCGCGCGTGCCATCACCGCCGCGTTGGCGCTGTCCTCGCGCGGGTGGCGTTTCAGTGCAGCGAGCGCGGCGCGGCGCGCGGCGAGATCGGCGGGGGAGGGCGCGTCCTCGTCGGTGATGACGAGGTTGCGGGAAAGGCCGGAGGCGGGGACGCTGACATCCACCTCCAGCAGCCCGCTCGAATCATAGCTGAACCGGCAATCGACCTGGACGTGCCCGGCGGGCGCGGGCGGTATGGGGATGCGCAGCTGACCCAGCTTCACGTTCGCCTGAACCTCGCGCGCCTCGCCCTGATAGATGCCGAACTCGACCACCCGCTGATTGTCCGACAGCGTCTGGTAATGCCGGACGCGGCTGGCGGGGACGGGAGTGTTGCGCTCGAGGATCGGCGAGAACAGCCCGGTACGCAGCCCGCCGCGCCGGTCGGGGATCGAATGGTCGACGCCGAGCGTGAACGGGCACACATCGGTCATCCGGATCTCGTCCAGCGCCGCGTCGCGCGCGCTCAGCCCCGCCTGCACCGCCGCGCCGAGCGCGACCGCATGGTCGGGATGGACCGAGGTCTGCGGGAAGCGGCCGAACATCCGGGTGATGACGCGGCGGACGACCGGCATCCGCGTCGCGCCGCCGACCAGCACGATGTCGCTCAAGCCGTCGACGCGAATGCCGGTGTCGCGCAGCGAGCGGAGCACCGGGTCGCGCAGCCGCGCGAGCAGCGGCGCGGCGGCGGTCTCGAAGTCGGCGGCGGTGATGGTTGTTGCGTGCTCGCGGCCCTGCCAGCTCAAGGTGAACGCGGCCTCGTTCGCGTCGGTGAGCGCGCGGCGGCAGCGTTCGGCGGCAAAGCGCATCCGCTCGGCGAAGAGCTGCGGGTCGACCCGGGCGAGCGCGCCGTCCGCGTCGATCCGCGCGCGCGCCAGCTCGACCAGCGCGGCGTTGAAGTCCTCGCCGCCCAGCTGATTGTCCCCGGCGGAGGCGCGCACCTCAATAACGCCGTCGAACATCTCGACGATCGACACGTCGAACGTGCCGCCGCCAAGGTCGAAGACAAGGAACGGCTCGCGGTCGCCGCGCGTCTCGATGCCATAGGCGAGCGCGGCGGCGGTGGGCTCGTTGACCAGCCGCTCGACGCGCAGCCCCGCGAGCTCGCCCGCGCGGCGGGTCGCCTTGCGCTGGCGGTCGTTGAAATAGGCGGGAACGGTGATCACCGCGCCCGTCACCGCCTCGCCCGCCCACGCCTCCGCATCCGCTTTCAGGCTGGACAGGACCAGCGCGGACAGCTCCTCGGCGGTGAAGCGCCGCTGGCCGAGCGTCACCACCTGCTGCGTGCCCATGTAGCGCTTGAAGGCGGTGACGGTGAGGTCGGGGTGGGTTGGCTGGCGCTCGCGCGCGGCCATGCCGACGAGCAGCGCGCCGTCATCGCCCAGCCCCACCGCCGACGGGGTCAGCAGGTCGCCCAGCGCATTGGGCGCGAGTTGCGCCTCGCCATCGCGCCACGCCGCGACCGCGCTGTTGGTGGTCCCAAGATCGATGCCGACAATCACCCCCGCGCCCTCCCCAGTGCGCCCGGCCATGGGGATAGGGCAGGCGGGGGAGGGTTGCCAAGGGGTTGGCGGCAGACGGGGCCGCATGGGCGACGTTGGGGTGCGGGCTGTCGTGGGAACGAGGTGCCGTCCGGCCACGCCAGTCCTCGTCACCCCGGGCTTGACCCGGGGTCCCGCTTCTTCCTTGCGACCGGTAGTTAGAGCGGGACCCCGGCTCAAGGCCGGGGTGACGGGGGAGAGTTGCGGAAGTCAGCCCCTCACGCCACGCCGTCAGACGTGGCCGGCTGCGCCGTCCCCGCTGCCCGGGCTCCCGCGAAAGTAATACTTTCGCGGGAGCCCGTCCGCCGTGGCGAGTCCTCGCTTTGCTTGCGCTAGGCTAGGCCGCCCGCAATTCATACGGTCTGATCTCGCCCGACAGGTACAGGTTCCTCGCCTTGGCGCGGCTGAGCTTGCCCGAGCTGGTGCGGGGCAGGG
>CAXTTU010000216.1:0-5998 GCA_964247225.1 uncultured Sphingomonas sp.
CGCCCGCCCCGCCGGTTGCGCTCGCCCGGGTGACGCCGCCGATCGCGGCTATGGGAGCGACGCCGTCGGCTGCATTGGTACGAGCCACGCCGCCCGCGCCTGTGCAGGTGACGCCGCCGGCAGCTGCCCCGGTCGCGCTCGCGCAGGCGGCGGCGCCGCGCGGCGACCGGTTCGTGCCGTATCAGCGTCCGGGTACGTTGCTGCCCGGCTATGTTCGGGTGCCGGGCGCTCCGTCGAGCATGGCGGCTTCGGTGCCGACCGCCCGGGTCACTGGTACGCTGAGTGCGCCCGCGCCGGTTGTCGCGCTCACTTCCCCTCGCGGGAGCGCGACCGCGCCGGTGAGCCTCGCCGCGCAGCGTGCGCCGACAGCGGGGGCCGGGACGTTGCCGACGGCTCCGACTGCGACCGCAGCGCCGTCGAGCGTCCCAGCGACCGCGCCCGTCACGCTCGCGAGTGCTGCGCCGATTGCCCCCGTGCCGCCTCGAGTCGTGACGCAAGCTCCCGTTGCGGGCGCGGGCGCGAATCCGCTCAGCGTCGTGGCCTCGTCCTCGCCGGTAATCGCGCAACCCGCGCCGGTCGTGACCGCGCCCGCGCTCGCCCCGGCGGGCACGGCGGTCGCGAGCGCCGTTACGTCGGCCCCGTCCACCGCGACGCCGCGTGGCGCAGGGTTCGGCGCTGCCGTGCCGACCATGACCGCTTCCCAGAGTGCCGCTCCCGCCCAGCCGAGCAGCACCGGCGCGGCTGGTCCGGCGCTCGTCGCGGCGGCTCCGCTCGACACCTCGCACGTCCCATCGTCCGGCGCGCTGGACGGAAGCGTCCCGAGCACTCCGTCGTCCAATGCCGCGGTGACGCCCTCTGGTCCGATCGTTCTCGCGGCGAACCCGCCGGCCGCAAGCGTCGTGCCGATACCCGTCGCGGTCACGCCTCCCGCCCCCGCGAACACCGCAGGCTTCTCGACCGCGTCGGTCGGTACCGCGCCCGAGCCGATCGCGAGCGGCGAGCCCGCCGGGGTCGCGGTGGCGACCGCCGCGCCGGTTCGCGTCGATGGGCTGGCGCAGATCGTCTCCGCGCTGCCCGTGCCCGCGAGCGAGCTCAACATTCCCGCGCCGACACCCGCCTCCGCCCCCAAGCGGGTCGCGCCGGTTCGCCACCAGCTTGCCGCGCTGGCGAACGACGTGCCGTCGCGACCACAGGCCATTGACACGTCGCGCACACGGGACAGCGGCACGCCGGACGACACGCGCGCGATCGGAAGCAGGCGGCACAAGGCCGCGAGCACGTCCGAGGACGCCGCTCCGAGCTCGCGCAAGCACGGCACAACTCCTGCCGACGACGACGCTGCCAAGGCAAGGGGCCGCAAGGGCATCGCCAGCGCCGACGAGCCCGCGCCGAAGAGCCGCAAGGGCGCGTCCTCCGACGATGCACCCTCGACCAAGGGCCGCCACACCACGCTCGCTAAGGCAGACGAGGACGACGGCAAACATGGTCGCCACGACACCGCCGACACCGGCACGAAATCTTCGACCGGCAAGCATGCGCCCGTCGCCAGGCACGATGCCGAGCCTCAGAAATACTGGGTCCAGGTCGCGGGCGGCGCGAACGAGGCGTCGCTGGGCAAGGCGTGGCAGATCGCGCAGTCAAAGGCGCCCGCGCTGGCCGGGCGCAAGGGTTATACCGCCCCGCTCCACGCCACCAACCGCGTCCTTGCCGGGCCGTTCAAGTCCGACGACGAGGCGCGCGCGTTCGTCAACACGCTCAACAAGCAGGGCGTCCACGCTTTCCAGTTTACCAACGACAAGGGCCAGAAGGTCAAGAGGCTCGACGACGAGTGACGCCGCCCGTGCTTTGGGCCTCGGACCCGGAGCGTAGCAACGGTCGCCTGCACGAGGAACAGAACGGGACCGCGCGCGGTCCGCGCGACGCGTTTCAGCGCGATCGCGACCGGGTGATCCACTCGATCAGCTTCCGCCGCCTCCGCCACAAGACGCAGGTGTTCATGGCCCCGGACGGCGATCATTTCCGCGTCCGGCTTACACACAGCCTCGAGGTCGCGCAGATCGGCCGGACGATTGCGCGCGCACTGGGGCTGAACGAGGATCTGACCGAGGCGATCTGCCTCGCGCATGATATCGGTCACCCGCCGTTCGGCCATGCGGGCGAGGCGGCGCTCAAGGACGCGCTGCGCGGGGCGGGCGGGTTTGATCATAACGGCCACACCTTGCGCGTGCTGACTGCGATCGAGCGGCCTTATCCGTTGTGGAACGGGCTCAACCTGACCTGGGAGACGCTGGAGGGGCTTGCCAAGCATAACGGGCCGCAGCGTCGCCCGGGCTGGGCGCTGGCGGAGGCGGACAGCGCCTTTCCACTCGCGCTCGGGACCTGGCCTTCGCTGGAAGCGCAGGTCGCCGCGATCGCGGACGACATCGCCTATGACAATCACGATATCGACGACGGGTTGCGCGCCGGGCTGTTGTCGCTCGACCAGCTGCTCGCGGTGCCGATCGTCGCGCGGAACTGGGCGGCGGCGCGGGCGCGGTTCCCGGGCGTGGCGGACGCGCGGCTGATGGGGGAGATGGTGAGGGGGCAGATTGGCGAGATGGTGACCGACCTGCTTGACGAGACGCGCGCGCGCGTCGCGGCGGCGGGGGTGGAGAGCGCGGACGAGGTGCGCGCGGCGGATCGGGCGCTGGCAGGCTTCTCGCCCGCGATGCGCGGGGAGGAGCGCGACCTGAAGCGATTCATGTACGCGAACCTCTACCACCACCCGCGCCAGCTCGCCGCCGCGGATGCGGCGCACGCAGTGGTGGCGGGGCTGTTCGCGGCGTATCGCGCGGACGCCGTGCTGCTGCCCGAGGGCTGGCGCACGGACTTGCCGGAAGGCGAGCCGGACCGCAGCCGCCACATCGCCGACTTCATCGCCGGGATGACCGACCGTTACGCCGTCGCGCGCTATCGCGAGGTGGTCGGCGCGATCGAGTTGCCCGAAGGTTTCTGACAAACTTGCGCGACAAGTCGGGCGTAGCGCGGCAGCCGGAGATCGACCATGCCCCCTTCGCCGCTCGCCAGTATCGCGCTCAACCGCTTTGGCCTCGGCGCGCGGGCGAGTGAGCCGCCGCCCGCCGACCCCAGGCGCTGGCTGCTCAACCAGTTCTCCGCCTATCAGCCGCGCCCTCCCGCCATCGCCGCCGCGCCGACCAGCGCCGCGGTGTCGGTCGAGCTTGCCGACTATGTGAAAGAGCAGCGCGAGTTGCGCGCCGAATATGGTCCGCGCCGTGCGGCAAAGCCGGCGCAGGCGGTCGCGGCCGCGGGGGTCGACCCAACCGAGGCGGGAACGCCGCGCGCGGGGATGGCTCCAGCGGTGATGCCGGCCGCGTCCGACGCGGCGGCGCGCGCGGACGACCCGTTCCGCGCCGCGCGGCGCTTCGCCAACGGGCAAGCGCGGGGCGATTACACCAGCCTGGTCGGCGCGCGCGTCACATCGGCGCTGACCACCGACGCGCCATTCGTCGAGCGGCTGGTGCATTTCTGGGCCAACCATTTCGCGGTCTCGGCGGACAAGCTGACGGTGATCGGGCTGGCGGGCACGCTGGAGACCGAAGCGATCCGCCCGCATGTGCTGGGCAGCTTTCGCGAGATGCTGTTCGCGGTCGAGACGCACCCTGCGATGCTGCTCTACCTCGACCAGGCGGTGTCGGTCGGGCCGGACAGCGACCTCGGGCGGCGTGTCGCGGCGCGCGGCAACCGCAAGGTCGGGCTCAACGAGAACCTCGCGCGCGAGATATTGGAGCTGCACACGCTGGGCGTTCGGACCGGCTACCGCCAAGCCGACGTGACCGAGTTCGCGCGCGCGCTGACCGGCCTCACCGTGTCCGGCATCGGCGGCGGCCCGGGCGCGCGGCTGCTCGGCCTTGACGGCGCGCCGGGGCGGCCCGTGTTCGCGGACGCGCTGCACGAGCCGGGCGTGCGGACGATCATCGGCAGGCGGTACGCCGAGGTCGGGCAGAAACAGGCCGAGGCGGTGTTGACCGATCTCGCGGCGAGCCCGGCGACCGCCAACCACCTTGCGACCAAGCTTGCGCGGCATTTCGCCGGGGACACGCCGCCACCGGCGATGGTGGCGCGGCTGTCGGCGGCGTATCTCGCCTCGGGCGGCGACCTGCCCACCGTCTACCGCGCGATCATCGACTCGCCCGAGGCCTGGGTGCCGCAGCCGGTCAAGTTCCGCACGCCCTGGGAATGGTCGATCGCGGCCATGCGCGCGCTGGGGGTCACGACCGCGCAGCCGCAAGCGACGGTGGGGCTGATGAACCAGCTCGGCCAGCCGGTGTGGAAGCCGGGCCAGCCGGTCGGCTATGACGATGTCGCGGCGAGCTGGGCGGGGCCGGATGCGGTGCTGCGTCGGGTGGAGGCGGCGGAGCGGTTCGCGCAGCGCGCGGGGCCGGTCGATGCGCGCGCGCTCGCGCCCCGGCTGTTCCCCGGCACGCTGACGCCCGCCACCGCCCAGGCGATCGCGCGCGCGGAAAGCCCGGGTCAGGCGCTCGCGCTGTTGCTCGTATCACCTGAGATGATGCGGAGGTAATCCCATGTTCGACCGTCGTTCTTTCCTGACCAGCGCCGCCGTTGCGGGTTCGCTCGCCTTTGCGCCGCGGGTGGCGTTCGCCGCCGCCGCGACGGCGAAGCGCTTCGTGTTCATCATCCAGCGCGGCGCGGCGGACGGGCTCGGCACGGTCGCGCCGGTCGGCGACCCGGCCCTTATGCGCGCGCGCGGCGCGCTGGCGGAGGACTTTGCGAGCGCACCGAAGCTGGACGCGACCTTCGCGCTGCACCCGGCGATGGCGAGCACGCTCGCGATGTACCGCGGCGGCGAGGCGTTGTTCGCGCACGCGGTCGCCTCGCCCTATCGTGACCGCTCGCATTTCGACGGGCAGAACGTGCTCGAGACGGGCGGCGCGGGCGCGTACCAAGTGCGCGACGGATGGCTGAACCGGATGCTCGGCGTGGTCCCGCGCGAGGACGCGCAGGCGATCGCGCTCGCCGCGACGGTGCCGATGGCGCTTCGGGGCGCGCATGAGGTGGCGAGCTATGCGCCCTCGAAGCTGCCCCGCGCGTCCGACGACCTGCTCCAGCGCGTGTCGATGCTGTATCAGGGTGATGCGCAGCTCCACGCCCTGTGGTCCGAAGCGCTCGGCACCCGCGAGCTGACCGGGGACCTCGCGCAGAATGGCGGCGCGGACGCGGCGGCGACGGGCGCGCTCGCGGCGAAACTGTTGCTGCCCGCCAACGGCGCGCGGGTGGCGATGATCGAGACCGGCGGGTGGGACACCCATGCCGGGCAGCGCGGGCGGTTGCAGGCGCAGCTGAAGGGGCTCGATGCGATGCTGGACGCACTCAAGACGGGGCTGGGGGCGGTGTGGGGCGACACGCTGGTGCTGGTCGCGACCGAGTTCGGGCGCACGGTGGCGGCGAACGGCACCGGCGGCACCGACCACGGCACCGGCGCGGCGGCGATGCTGCTGGGCGGCGCGGTGAAGGGCGGGCGCGTGCTGGCGGACTGGCCCGGCCTCGCGCCCGCCGCGCTGTACGAAGGGCGCGACCTCAAGCCGACGCTGGCGCTCGACACGCTGATCGCGTCGGCGGTGGCGCAGCATTTCGCGCTCGATCCGGTGCGGGTGGGGGCGACACTGTTCCCCGGCGCGCCCAAGGCTCGCGCGATCGAGGGACTCGTCAGGGTCTGAGGGTTCGCTTTCGCGCCCGCTTGGTCTAGGCGCGCGGGCATGACCTTGTATTCCCGTTTCGCCGCGCATGTCGACGCGGCGCTAGACGCGCTGGACCTTCCGGCCGATCTCGATCGCGCCGCCGTTACGGTCGAGCCGCCGCGCGACGCGGCGCATGGCGACCTCGCAACCAACGCCGCGATGGTTCTGGCCAAGCGCGCGCGCATTAACCCGCGCGCGCTGGCGGAGAAGATAGCGGTCGAGCTGGGCAAGCTCGACGAGGT
>CAXTTU010000217.1:0-5988 GCA_964247225.1 uncultured Sphingomonas sp.
GAAAACCGTTGTGCCCTCACGGGTACCGTGGGTTCGAATCCCACCCTCTCCGCCATGCGAGCGCGACGTCGGACCCGACTCGCGTTGACCTGCGTTATTGGCTCGCTGGCCGCTTTCGTTAAGCGTCCGGTCAGGATCAACGGCGTGAGTGACGGATTTGCAGCTATGGGGCGGCGTCGAGTGCACGGTCAACCGTGTCGGGGACCGGTATCGCGATCAGATGCGCCTGTCGGGCCATCATGACCGTGTCGAGGACCTCGCCGCCATCGCCGCGCTCGGCATCCGGACCCTGCGCTTTCCCGTGTTGTGGGAGCGGGTCGCCCCCGACACTCCTGACATCCAAGACTGGGCGTGGAGCGACGAGCGGCTCGGCGAATGCGTCCGGCTCGGCATTCGGCCGATCATCGGACTGCTCCATCATGGCAGCGGACCACGCCGCACCAGCCTCATCGACCCCGCAATGCCCGAGCTGTTCGGTGCCTATGCGGGCGCGGTAGCCGAACGCTATCCATGGGTAGAGGATTGGACCCCGGTCAATGAGCCCGTCACCACCGCGCGGTTCAGCGCGCTGTACGGCGCGTGGTATCCGCACGCGCGCGACACGCGCAGTTTCTGGCTGGCGCTGCTGAACCAGATTGATGCGACCCGGGCGGCGATGCGCGCCGTTCGGCGCGTCAACCGCCACGCGCGGCTGATCCAGACCGACGATCTGGGCGAGACATGGTCCTGCCCGGAGATCGGCCATGTAGCCGACTACTACAATGCACGGCGCTGGCTGAGCTGGGACCTGCTCACCGGGCGGGTGGACGAAGCGCACGCGCTCTGGGGTGAGGCGGAGCGGTTCGGGCTCGCCGACCGGCTGCGCTCGATCCGCGATGACCCGTGCCCGCCCGACGTGATCGGCGTGAACTACTACCCGACCAGCGACCGCTATCTCGACAACCGCGCCGAATTGCACGGCGCTTTGCCCGATGTCGGTTATCACGACGTCGAGCTGCTGCGCGTCGGGCAAGGCGTGGGCGGGCTCGCGCCGCTGCTCCGGCAGGTGTGGGAGCGGTACGGCCTGCCGATGGCGGTCACCGAATGCCATCTCGGCTGCACCCGCGAAGAGCAGTTGCGCTGGCTGTGGCAGGAGTGGCGCGCGTGCGAGCAGCTTCGCGACGAGGGCGTCGATCTGCGCGCGCTGACAATCTGGGCGCTGTTCGGGAGCGTCGACTGGAACAGCCTGCTGACGGTCGAGGCGGGGCATTACGAGCCGGGCGCATTCGACGTTCGCGGCGAGGGCCCACCGCGCGCGACCGCGATCGCGCGCCTCGCGGCGACGCTGGCGGGCGGGGAGGCGGACAAGGAGTACCCGCATGGCGCGATGGCGCGCATGGCGGGATGGTGGGAACGGCCGATCCGCTTCGCACACCCGCCATTGGCGCTGGGAGCAGTCGCGGAGCCGCGTGAGGATGCATCGATGCGACCGATCCTGATCACGGGCGCGAGTGGCCGCTTCGGGCAGGCGTTCGCGGGCGCGTGTCGCTTGCGGGGGCTGACGCACCTCGTCACCGACCGAGCGACGCTGCCGATCAACGACGAGCGGCGGGTGGCGGAGCTGCTCGACCTGTACCGGCCTTGGGCGGTGATCAACGCGGCGGGCTGGTCTGACGTCGACGCGGCGGAAACGGACGAGGCGGGCGCGCGCGCGGCGGCGGAGGGCGCGGGGGTGGTCGCACGTGCCTGCGCCGAGTGGGGGATCCATTGCACGGTGTTCTCGTCCGACCTGGTGTTCGATGGGACGAAGGGCGAGCCATATGTCGAGGCGGACGCGCCGGCGCCGCTTAGCGCGCATGGCCGGGCGCTGGTGCTGGCGGAGTCGCAGGCACTCGCGGCGGGCGCGCTGGTCGTGCGCAGCGGTCCGTGTTTCTCGCCCGATCACGAGGTTGGGCGGTTCTCCGTCCTGGCGAATCAGGTGATCACGCCCACCTACCTGCCCGATCTCGTCCACGCCTGTCTCGACCTCGTCATCGACGGCGAGCGGGGGCTGTGGCACCTCGCCAACGGCGAGGCAACAACCGCGCGGGCGCTCGCGGAGGCGCTGGGACAAGACACCGCGCCCGCGGTTACGGGCAATGCGGGTGCGCCGCGCCCTGCCTGTTCTGCGCTGGCGTCCAGCCATGGCAGGTTGCTGCCGAGCCTCGACAACGCGCTGGCGCGCGATGCAGCTGAGCGGCGGGCACGTGCGAAGCCTATGCTCGAAACGTCGGAGGCGCTGGTCTAGCCCGCCCGCGTCATCACCGCGGCGACGAGCGCGATACGATCGACTTCGGCGTAAGCGGGGTTGGACAGTTCCTCGCCGAACACGTCCGGGTCGAGTTCGCGATAGCGAAGCGCGCAGCCCCGATCCGCCGCGAGCGCCTCCAGCGCGGCGCGGAGTGGGTCGGCGCCGTCGACGATCGCGCTGCCCGTATAGAGGATCAGCCGTCCGCCGGGTGCGAGCCGTTCCGCTGCCATGCGCGCCATCTCCAGCGACACTTCGCCGCCGTGCATCCCGCCGCCGTCGCGATACGCGCGCTTGTCCGCGTCGATGATGTAGGGCGGGTTCGCGGTCGCGAGGTCGATCGGCTCGGCGATCCCGGCGAGCGTGTCCGACTCAATCAGCACCGGCGAGACGCCCGTCGCCGCCGCGTTGATGCGCGCGAGGCGGAGCGCGGCGGGATTTACGTCGGTCATGCTCACCCGCGCGCCCTCCCCGGAAAGCGCGGCGACGATGCCGCCGACGCCCGAGCCGGTGCCGATATCGACCACACTCGCTCCCGGCGCGAGCGGGTCCGCTGTCAGCTCCGCACGGATCAGGTCGGCGAACCGGTAGCTGTCCGGGCCGAAGAACACCGCATCGGTCGCATCGGTCGGGTAGGCGGAATGGACGAACAGCCGGTCGTGCAGGCTCGACACGCGCACGGTCGCGCACCGAGATTCGCCATCCCGAGAGATCGCACCGGCGGCGTCGAGCAATGCCTCGACCTCGGGATCGACCCCCGCGCGGAACGGCAGGCTCCACCCGAGCAGGTCCGTCAGGCAGCTCGCTTCCTCGCGCCCCGCACGGCCTAGCACGCGCGCATGGCTGGCGGGGGTGGGGGTGACGAAGCGATACCCGCGCCGGTCGAGCAGCCGCAGCAGCTCGAGCAGCGCGGCATCCGCGTCGTTCAGCTCCACAGCGCTTCGCGATAGCGCGCGAAGCAACGCTCGCCGCACTTGAGCCGGATCAGCGCGCCTTCCGCGATCGGGCGGGCGCGGCGGAAATCCTCCTCGATCGCGGGGCGCAGCGCCTCGCGGTTCCAGCCCTCGCTATGCTTGACGTCGAGCACCGCGTGGAGGTCGAAATAGCGCGAGTCGTCGCGCGACAGCCCGATCCGCCGCAGCCCCTGCGCCACCAGCGAGGCGCGCAACGGCGCGGTCAGCTCGACCACGCCCAGCGCGCCGACCGAATGCCAGGCATAGCGGCGGGTGGTCGCCATCGCGGTCATCGCGTTGGCGAGCGTCAGGCTTTCCCACACGCTGCCCTCGATGCTGGGCGTGATCTCCATCGTCTCGATGAGCTTGTCGAGCATCGGGCCGTGCATGCCCTTGACGTTGCCGCGACCCATCTCGTCCCAGTAATTGCGCGCGAGTTCGAGCTTGGGGCGGGTCGGCAGCTTGACCTGCGTCATCGCGACAAGGTCGTCGAACCCCGCTTCGCCCGCGGCCTCCTGCTCGAAGAACCAGCGCAGCTGCTCGGGCGTGGCTTCCTCGGCGAGCCAGGGGAAGAGCGGGTCGTGCTGGCCGGGGCCGTTCAGCTCAAGCGCCTCGAACCAGGCGATGAAGCCTTCGACGTTGGTCGGGGCGGCGGCGGCCTGCTCGGCCACTTCATCGCGCAGGCTTTCGAGAAACGCGCCTTCGAGGCGGAGCATCTTGTGGTCGGCGTCGAGCCGCTGCTGCCAATCGGCGCTGGGGAAGCCGGGATCGAGTCGCTCGTGGTTCCAACGGGACAGGCCTTGCTGGAACGCGTCGGTTAGGAATTGCGAAGGAGCGGCCGCAAGCCGCTCGGAACGGGTAGGTAACACCGGGAATCCTCTCACGGGGGAGCCGGTCAAACCCACGACCCCCCGCTAAATATCCGGCAAAATCTTCCTGCTCTGAATCAAAGATGTACCGTTATGATCTGTATCACCCGCGTCGAACACAAACCGGTAGGCGCTCGGTCGTCCAGCATCGCAGGTCTTGCGGAAAGTTAAACCCCGGCCGTTTGCGCGACCGGGTTTCAGTTAGTTGTTTCAATAGTGTTACAAAACCTCGAACAGTCCCGCCGCGCCCATGCCGCCGCCGACGCACATCGTTACCACCACATGCTTCGCGCCGCGCCGCTTGCCTTCGATCAGCGCGTGGCCGGTCATCCGCGCGCCGCTCATGCCATAGGGGTGGCCGATCGAGATCGCGCCGCCGCTGACGTTGAGCCGCTCGTCGGGGATGCCGAGCTTGTCCTGGCAATACAGCACCTGCACCGCGAACGCCTCGTTCAACTCCCACAAACCGATATCGTCCATCTTGAGCCCGAACCGCTCGAGCAGCTTGGGGATGGCGAACACCGGGCCGATGCCCATCTCGTCGGGCGAGGTACCCGCGACCGCCATGCCGACATAGCGGCCGAGTGGGGCAAGGCCGCGCCGCTCGGCGAGCTTTTCCTCCATCAGCACCGACGCCGAGGCACCGTCGGAGAGCTGGCTGGCGTTGCCCGCCGTCACCGTCTTGTCGGGGCCGAGCACCGGCTGGAGCTTCTGCAGCCCCGCGAGCGTCGTGTCCGCGCGGTTGCCCTCGTCCTTGGACAGCGTCACCTCCTGGTGGGTGACTTCCTTGGTTTCCTTGTTCTGGACCGCCATGGTCGCGGTGACCGGGACGATCTCGTCGTCGAACTTGCCCGCGGCCTGGGCGGCGGCGGTGCGCTGTTGCGAGCGGAGGCCATAATCGTCCATCCGGTCGCGCCCGATGCCGTAGCGCGCGGCGACCACCTCGGCGGTCTGGAGCATGGGCATGTAGATGTCGCCGTGCATCGCGAGGAGCTCGGGGTCGGGCGCGACGCGCATCTGCGGGGTCTGGACGAGGCTGATTGATTCCACGCCGCCGCCGATCGCGACGTCCATGTTGTCGACCACGATCTCCTTGGCCGCGGTGGCGATCGCCATCAGCCCGCTCGCGCACTGCCGGTCGAGCGACATGCCCGACACCGTTGTCGGCAGCCCCGCGCGGAGCAGGGAGGTGCGCGCGATGTTGCCCGCCTGATGCCCCTGCTGGAGCGCGGCGCCCATCACCACGTCCTGCACCTCCGCGCCGTCGATCCCGGCGCGCTCCACCGCCGCGCGGATCGCGTGCGACGCGAGCGTGGGCGAGGGCAGGTTGTTGAACGCGCCGCGATAGGCGCGGCCGATCGGGGTGCGGGCGGTGGAGACGATAACGGCGGAGCGCATGGCGAAGTCCTTTGCGGTTAGACGAAGATTTGCCCGATCCAGTCGGCGACCAGCGCGGGCTTGTCCTGCCCTTCGATCTCGACGGTAACGGCGTTGACCTGCTGATACTGGCCGGGGCGCTTTTCGGTGAACTCGGTCAGCGTGAACCGCGCCCGCACCCGCGAACCCGACGGCACGGGGCTGAGGAAGCGAAGCCGGTCCATGCCGTAGTTGACGCTCATCTTCGCGCCCGCCAGCTGCGCGCGGTCGGGCAGCTCCGCGCCCAGTTTCGACAGCAGCGACAGCGTCAGGAAACCGTGCGCGATCGTGCCGCCGAACGGGGTTTGGGCAGCGCGGACCGGGTCGACATGGATGAACTGATGATCGCCGGTCGCGTCGGCGAACTTGTCGATCATGGCTTGCGTGACCTCGACCCAGTCGGACACCGTCTCGGTCCCGACCCGCTCGGCCATCTGTTCCGGCGTCACCGTCGGCACCATCTTCCCCTTGTCGGCACGTCCGC
>CAXTTU010000218.1:0-5935 GCA_964247225.1 uncultured Sphingomonas sp.
CTGCGCGGGCCGCAGGGAACGCTGTTCGGCAAGAACACCACCGCCGGCGCGATCAACATCACCACCCGCCAGCCGACGTTCACGCCGGAGGCGAGCGAGGAGATCAGCATCGGCAGCGAGCGGTTCGTGCAGGTCAAGGCGTCCGCCTCCGGCCCGTTGATTAGTGACACGCTCGCGTTCCG
Source organism: uncultured Sphingomonas sp. (assembly GCA_964247225.1). Taxonomy (GTDB): domain Bacteria; phylum Pseudomonadota; class Alphaproteobacteria; order Sphingomonadales; family Sphingomonadaceae; genus Sphingomonas. Next base: position 183 of record CAXTTU010000218.1, read on the forward strand.
CATATCGGGGCTGGTGACGCGGTGCGACGGCAACATCGATAACGTCCGCACCGGCGAGAAGGAGAACGCGATTGGCAACCAAGCAGTGCGGGGCCAGCTACTCTACAAGCCCGATGACCGGTTCCAGACACGGCTCATCGCCGACCTCACCAACTTCGCCGGCACCTGCTGCACGCAGGTCGCCTATCGCATCGGCCAGTCGTTGCGCGCGGCAGCCAGGCAACATCCCGCGCTCGCGGCCCACTATGGCTACACGCCGCCGAGCCTCAACCCGTACGAACGCCTTACCGACATCGACGCGCCGATCGGCGTCGCCACGTCCGAGGGCGGGGTGAGCGACATCACCGACTGGAACGTCGGGCCGGTGACGCTGACCAATGTCGCCGCGTGGCGTTGGTGGAACTGGGAGGCGGCCAACGACCGCGACTATACCGGCCTGCCGATCCAGACCGTGCAGCACATCCCCTCGCACCAGGACCAGTACAGCGAGGAGCTGCGCGTCGCCTCCAACGGCAACCACCGCGTCGGCTACGTCGCGGGGCTGTACTTCTTCCGGCAGAAGATCGTCGGAGAGCCGATCAGCGTCTATGGCGCGGACGCCGCCTATTGGCTGATCGGCCCGACGACGGGGACGAACGCCACGCCGGTCCCCGCCAACCTGCTCGACGGATACGGCACCGACGGCCACACCAACTTCCGCTCGAACAGCTATGCCGCGTTCGGCGAGGCGAACCTCAAGCTCACCCCTCGCCTCATCGCCACCGCAGGGCTGCGCTATACGCGCGAGGTCAAGGACGGGAGCTATTCGACGTTCGTGTTCGGCGGGCTCCCGACCACCAGCACCGCGCTCACCAACGTCAAGCTGTCGATCCTGCGCCCGCAAAGCTACGCGGCGCACAATGCGGAGGGGAGTCTTAGCGGCCGCGCCAACCTCTCCTACCGGTTCAGCGACACGGTGTTCGGCTATGCGAGCTACGCGAGAGGGTACAAGTCCGGCGGGATCAACATGTCGGGCCTGCCGCTCGACGCGAACAACTTGCCCGTGCTGTCCACCGCCGTGGTCCGGCCCGAGCGCAACACCAGCTACGAAGCGGGGCTGAAGACGACGCTGTTTGACCGCCGCCTCGTGTTCAACGTCGACGGCTTCACCACCCGCGTCCGCGACTTTCAGGCTACGATCGTCGACTCGGCGCAGACGGTTGCGCTGCGCGGCTACCTGTCCAACATCCCGCGCGTGACCGTGACGGGTGCGGAGGCGGAGGCAACCGCGCTGGTCGCGCGCGGGCTGACGCTGCGCGCCTCCTTCGCCTATGCCGACGGGAGATACGCGGACTATCCTGCCGGCCCCTGCCCACTCGAGGCGCAGACCAGCGCCACAACCGCCTGCAACCTGACCGGCAAACCGCTCGCCGCGCTGCCCCGCTTCTCGATCGTCGCAGGGATCGACTATAGCCGCCCCATTGGTGCAAGTGGCGCGGCGCTGGTGCTGCACGTCGACAGCAATTCGCGCAGCGGGTTCAACGCCGACTCCGCGCTGTCGCGCTACACCGTCGTGCCCCCGTACAACGTCACCAACGCCAGCGTCGCTTTGCGGCTCTCCGGCGGGGTCGAGCTCGCAGTGTTCGCGCGCAACCTGCTCGACGCGAACTATATCCAGAACGTGACGGTGCAAGCGGGCAATAGCGGGCTGATCCTCGCGCTGCCCAGCGACCCGCGCACGTTCGGCCTCACCCTGCGCGCGCGGCAATAGGCAGCGGCGCGCTAGGCTCCGTAGATCCCGTCGAGCACCCGCGAGACCGCGACCAGCTCGTCCGCGTCCGCGCTGAACCGCTCGCCCGCCGCGAGCCGCTGCGCCCACGCCGCCGCCGCGCGCCCGCCCCATTCCTCCGCGCCGCTCGCCAGCGTCTCGCGCCCGGTGCCCCGGAAGCGCGTCGCCTCGAAGTCGTAGAAGGAGCCGCCGACGTTGCGAAAGCTCGCGCCGCCGCCGGTGCCATAGAACGACGCCTCGATCACCGCGTCCTGCCCCGCCGCCAGCCGCCACGAACAGGCGAGCCGCACCGCCGTCGCGCCGAGCCGGACCTGAGCGGAGGCGTAGTCCTCCACCGCCTCACCGACGAGCGGCACGCCACCCGCATAAAGCTGCGCCGCAACGTCACCCGCCTCCGGAAAGCCCAGCACCCACAGCGCGAGGTCGACGAGGTGGACGCCCAAATCCATCACGCATCCCCCGCCCGATTGCGCCCGGTCGTAGAACCACGGCTTGTCAGGGCCGTAGGCGTTGTGAAAGGTGAGGTCGGCGGCGAATACCTGCCCCAGCTCGCCCGAGCGGATCAGCCCCGCAATCGCCTGCATCCCGCTCGTGTACCGGTACGAGAAATCGACCCCGAGCAGTCGGTCCGCTGCCCTCGCCGCCGCCACCACCCGCGCGGCCTCGGCGGCGTCGCGGCCGAGCGGCTTCTGGCAGAACACCGCCGCGCCCGCCTCCAGCGCAGCGATTGACTGGTCCGCATGGAGCGCGGACGGGGTAGCGATGACGACGCCGTCGGGCTTCAACGCGAGCAGCGCGTCGAGGTCGGCCACCCGCGCCGCAGCGGGCGCGAGCTTCCCGGCCTCGGCGGCCATCTCGGGCGAGGGGTCCGCGAAGCCGACCGCCTCCACCGCGCCGGTCGCGAGCATCGCCGCCATGCGATGCCGCCCGATCCAGCCCGTGCCGAGAAACGCGACGCGTGGTTTGGTCCCCATCAGAACGTCACCAGCGCTTTCAGGAACCCCTCCGGTCGGTCGCGCGTCGCGTCGAGCGCGTCGCCGACCTCGTCCAACCCGAACCGGTGCGTGTAGAGCGGCGCGGGGTCGAGCCGCCCGCTCGCCACCGCCTCCACCGCGTCGCGCAGGCCCTGGAGGCACACGGCGGGGTCGCGCTCGTGTGCGTTGATGACGTCGATGCCCTTCCAATTCCACATCTGCATCGACACCTGGCGCGGGCCGTCCTGATGATAGCCCGCGACCACCAGCTTGCCGCCAAACCCGACCAGCTCGCCCGCGAGGTCGAGCGGCCACTGCTTGCCCACCGCCTCAATCACCCGCTCGCACCCCTTCTCGCCGGTGAGCGCCTTTACCCGTTCGATGATGGCGTAGTGGTCGTCCATCGCGATCGCTTCCGCCGCGCCGTAACGCTTCGCCAGTTCCAGCGAGAACGCGCGTCGCGAGATCGCGATCACCCGCGCGCCCGCGTCGGTGCATAGCCGCGTCAGCAGCGCCCCGAGAAAGCCGATGCCGACGATCGCCACGTCCTGCCCCGCCCTGACGTCGGCGCGGCGGAAGATGTTCATCGCGCAACCGAGCGGCTCTCCGGGCACGGGCACACCGTTCAGTTCGGGCGGCAACTTCACCAGCGCATCCGCCTTGGCGACGTCGTACTCGGCGAAGCTCCGGTACGACAGCGCCGCCACCCGGTCGCCGACCGCGACCGTCTCCACCCCCGCCCCGATCGCGTCGACCACGCCCCAGCCTTCATGGCCGAGCCCGCCCGGCTCGGTCGGGTACGTCATCCACGGCAGCCCCGCCCACGGCTCAAGGTTCGACGCGCACACGCCGCATCCCTCCAGCTTGATCCGCACCTCGCCCGCACCCGGCTCGGGCTTCGCGACCCGCTCGACCCGCATCTCGCCCGGCGCGCGCAACACCGCCGCGTTCATCAACTCGCTCACGCCTGTTCCTTGTTCACACCCGTTCGGGCCGGAGCGCCCTTTGTCGCAGCGAGCCAGCGCGGACAAGCCCGGCGGAACGATGGACCCGAATCGAGAGTAGAAGCTCGATGCTAGACCCCGCCCCGCCCGGCCGCCTCGCCGAAACGCTCCGCCAGAACATCGCCACCTTGCGCGAGCGGCGCGAGCGCGAGGAGCGGGAGGCGACGCTAAGCCACCGTATCGCCGACCGCGTCACCGCCTTTACCGGCTCGATGACGTTCGTCGTCATTCACCTCGCCCTGTACGGCGGGTGGATCGCGTGGAACCTGCTGCCCGGCTTCCCCCATTTCGACCCGAGCTTCGTGATCCTGGCGATGGAGGCATCGGTGGAGGCGATCTTCCTGTCCACCTTCGTGCTCATCAGCCAGAACCGCATGGCCGCCGCCGCCGACCGCCGCGCGGACCTCGACCTGCATATCAACCTCCTCGCAGAGCACGAGCTGTCGACACTGTCGCGGCTGGTCGCGCGCATGGCGGACAAGATGGGGCTGGAAACGGACGCGCCCGACCTCAAGGAAATCCAGAAGAACGTCCGCCCCGATGATGTGCTGGACGCGCTCGCCCCGGACCACAAGGAGGATTAGGGCGGCGCAAGCCAGAGGGCGACGTGACTTGCCTTGCTGCAATAGTCTTCATGGATGCAGCGCGCGCCGTCGCATAGGTCGAAGTGACCCGTGGCGTTGCTCCATCCCGACACGACAAACTCGATGATGCCGCGCTTGCCCACGAAAGGCGCGCTGCTTGTCGGCCCCTTGGCGAGACCGGATGCCTCGACCGATGGCTTGCCGAATCAATGGCGCATATAGCCGTCGAACTCTCTGACCCGCGTCGCGTAACACTTCCCGTCTGCCCCCGAACTGGTGAGGACATGCGCAGTGCGACGGATGGGTACACCAGCGTAGTTCAGCGCGCGGCTGATTCGGATGACGCAACTGTTGGGGTAATGGTTGGCCTGAACCTTCCCGCCCACCAGCTCGAACACATCATTCGGGTCCGCGGCATTCGGGTAAGCGCGCACCGTGGCGGCGAAGCTTGGCAGGCCAGTCATACGCGGCACCCCGGGGTGAGTTGGGCGAGATCCGCGCGCATGGGCGGCGAGTCGATGAACTTCGGTCCGTCCACCGCAACCCAACCTGCCCCGCGCCGACGCAGGAAAGCAATGTGCGGACGGGCCAGCTCGGCTGGCCGGCCCTCGGACGTAAGCTTGTAGCTGACCCGCATCGGCGGACGCAAAGCGCCCTTGAAGCAGCGGGACACCTCGCCCGTCACCGTGAAACTCTGTGTCTCGAAGCGCCCCGCATGCGGGTCATCGGGCGTCACCGCGAGCGGTCGCACCGCCACGATCGCGCTCGCCTCGCCCTTGATCGAGCGCGCGACCGGCAGTTGCGCGCGGGCCGTCTCTACGTCGCTGGACACCGGCGTGGCCCCAAAAGCGATGGCGCTTCGGAGAAACAGCGCCGCGCACCACCATCTCATCCGCGTTCCCCTCGCTTCGTTGCCTGGTTACTCCAGCCGCTACGCCGCCTTGATGAACGCCTCCACCGCGTCATAGGCGTGGTCGTCGGTCATCTGCTTGGCCGGATGCTTGCAGAAATAGGCGCTCGCGGCGTCGATCGGGCCGGCGAGGCCGCGGTCGAGCGCGAGCTTGGCGCAGCGGGCCATGTCGATCGCGACCCCGGCGCTATTCGGGCTGTCCTCGACCGACAGCCGCATTTCCAGGTTCATCGGCACGCCGCCGAACAGCTGCCCTTCCATTCGGATGAACGCGACCTTGTTGTCGTTCTGGAACGGCACATAGTCGCTCGGGCCGATATGGACGTTCTCGTCGTCGAGCCGCTCCGCCGCGACCGACTGCACCGCCTCGGTCTTGCTGATCTTCTTGGATTTCAGCCGCGCGCGGTTGGACATGTTGAGGAAGTCGGTATTGCCGCCGGTGTTGAGCTGGTACGTCCGCTCCAGCTTGACGCCGCGCTTGGCGAACAGGTCGGTCAGCACGCGGTGGACGAT
>CAXTTU010000219.1:0-5844 GCA_964247225.1 uncultured Sphingomonas sp.
CCCGCCAGCCGGGCCGCGTCTACCGCATTGGCCAGCACCGCGGGCGCGACCGGCAGCGCGGCGACCCGCGCCACCTCCTCCGCCCCGAGCATCACCCCCGCGCGCGCCGCGTGCCGCTCCACCACCCGCGCGCGGACGAGACGCGGCGGCAGGTCGAAGCCGATCGCCAGCGTCATCCGCCGCACCGCCGTCACGCCGAGCGCGTCGGGATCGTTGGTGATCCAGACCGTCGGCGCGTGGACGTCCTCGACCAGGCGGTTAAGCCACAGCTTCGACATCTGCGCGCGGTCGCCGTCGTGTGGCAACCGCAGCACGTCCTCCGCCTCGTCGATAACGATCAGATGCCCGGCGCTGCCACGCGTCAGCGCGCGGAGCACGGCGAGGTGCGCGAGCCGCTCATGCCGGTTGGGCTCCTCGCCGGACTCGTCTGCCAGCCCGGCGAACACCGCGCGCAAACCAAGCCGACTCGCGAGCAGGCGGACGAACTCGCTCTTGCCCGTGCCCGGCACACCGTGGAGCAACAGGTTGACGCCCCGGTTCTCCCCCGCGGCGGTTGCGACCGCGCGCTCCGCCACGTCGCGCAAGGTGCCGAGATGCGCGAAGTCGTCCCACGCCAGGGTTGAGGCGGGCGCGGGCGGCAGCATCCGCGCGGACAGCAGCTCCGGGTCGGCGCTGCGCAGATGCGCGATGCGACGCAGAAACCGGCCCGCATGATAGTCGCCGTCCTGCTCGTCGATGACCAGCCCGGTGCCGAGCAGCGGCGACGACGGCTGCAACCGCGCCTCCACCGCATCGGGGGCCGCGCCCGACAATTGCGCGACGGCTGCAGTGCGGAGCCGATGGCCGCCGCCCGGCACCGCCGCTGCCAGCTCGCGCCACGGCGGCATCAGCGACGTGCGCGCGAACACGCCGAGGATACGACGGTCGAGCGCCGACAAGCCGAGCGTGTCGCCAAGCCAGCGCAGCTGACGGTCGAGCAACGTAGCGCCGCGTGCGGGGGGCAGGGCACGCAGCTCAATCGCTATCCGCCGCAGCGCCGACACCCGCTCGACATCCGCGCCGCGCGCGGGAAGCAGCGCCTCCCCCGACAGGCCCAGCACCGCCCCATGCTCGGCAAAGAACCGCAGCAGCGCCTCCCCACCAAAGCCCAGCAGCGTGTCGCTCAGCCCGTCAATCACCGCCGCCGCCGCCGCGCGCAGCTTCGCGGCCTCACCCGCCGCGAGCCCAACGAACGCGTCGCTCCCCGCCGCCCGCCGACGACGCTGGTACGCATTCCATCCATCCGACTTGGTCACTCGTATCACTCCTGTGCTATCCTGCAGGCCAAGAGGCCCGGCCAGAACCGCACGGGAGTGTCCGGTTCAGCCTATGCCCGCGCTCGTCTGGTCGCTGATTCGAGGCATTCCGGCTTGTTCCGATCCGAGTTCCTGCAACGCCGCCCGCATGGCATCCGCTGCGCGGCGAGCTTCCTTGACGAAGTCGCGCGCGAAGTCAACTGAAAGCAGGAGATATAGGTTCGTGCCGGGATCGGTGGCCGACATCCCCGGGAATAGCTGAGCGGCGTCGCCTGCCGCTATCCAGTAATCGTGGGTAGAGCGGGAATACCAATGGTCTGCTCTGTTCAGGGCCTCGTTCAAAGATTGCCGGTTTACCTGAGCACGGCTTGATTTAGCGTGATCGTACCAGATGCCTGCTTGTGGCTGCATGAAATTGGGCCCGTCAAACGCAAGTGCAAAGCAGAAATCAGTATTCAGTCGGATGAATATTCCCCAATATGCGTTTGCAGGCGAGTCTGAGGACGGCGTGACATCGAGCCAAATAGCACGATCTCCGACACGTTTTATCTCGGACTTGATAGCAACTATAATTTGCTCCACCGCTACCCTAAAGAGTGGTTCTTGGGACAGCGCAAGGTCAACCAGAGCCCCGACGGCTGAATGATCGTATCGATACGACTCAAGAAGCCCCGCTATTTCGTCATTGTTCATATCGCCATGCTCGTAATAAACATCATTGATATACGACCGAAAGTGTCTTAGAAAATCGATAACAGCCGGTGCTTGGCAATGTGCAATGCATGCGTCGAGCCAACTTGCGACTTGGTGATAATCACAATCGAGGACTCGGCCTAGATACCGCTGGTGTTCCAAATCCGGTTTCTCGATTGCACATGTCGGGATTTGTCCGCACTTACGCGATAGGATGATGAGAGACGAGACAGCACTAAGCCGCGACAGCTCGTTCAGGTAATCAGTAACTTGGTTATTCTGAAAGCCTGTGAATGGTTTGTTTTCGACCCAATCACGGCGACGTCGCTCTCGATCCGAATGTCGAGGCGACGATTTTGGGGAAGCTGCCGCGTTACGGTCTCATATTGAACTCGTGCGTAGCTGAAGTTGGACCCGACCACCTCGCGCAAGCTGCGCAGGTCTCGCATGTCAAGAAAGCATTTGAGGAAAACGTCTCGCTGTCCAGGCGATCCGCGATAGTCGCACAGCCAACCAATCAAGCGTGAAAGCCCAAGCTCGTCCGTTCGAACGAACTCAAATGGAGTAAAATCGGGCGCAAGACGGAGAGCCAAGAGCGCCTTGGCTTTCCCAAGGGCTCTTCTGCGCGCAACATGATTGCGAATGACCTGATCTAGCGCTCGCTCGCGGTGGCCGTCAGTCACCCCCATCGCGCCTTCAGCGCCAGCATCGCCAGCGCCGCCGCCGCCGCCTCACCGCCCTTGTTCTTGCGCGCGGGGTCGGCGCGTTCGAGCGCCTGCGCTTCGTTCTCGACGGTGAGGATGCCGTTGCCGAGCGCGACGCCGTCCATGCTGAGCGCCATCAGCCCGCGCGCGCTTTCGCCCGCGACGATCTCGAAATGATAGGTCTCGCCACGGATCACGACGCCAAGCGCGACGAACGCGTGATAGCGCCCCGTCTCCGCCGCCAATGCCACCGCGCCCGGCACTTCCAGCGCGCCGGGAACGGTGACCGTCTCGTGGCGATGCCCCGCCGCCTCGATCGCCGCGCGCGCGCCGGCGAGGAGCAGGTCGTTCAGGTGCTCGTAGAAGCGCGCCTCGACGATCAGGACGTTGCTCATGGTCGCTCCGCTCCGGTGCTCACGACACTTCCTCCGGGATCGGGCGCTCGCCGACGATGTTGATTCCCCAGCCTTCGAGCCCGACCAGGTTGCGGTGCGCGGTGGTGAGCAGGACCATATCGTGGATGCCGAGATCGGCGAGGATCTGCGCGCCGACGCCATAGCTTCTGAGGTCCATCTCCGGCTCACCAGCGCCCCCGGGCGTCTCGACCAGCGCGCTGGCGGCACCGGGGCGCAGCAGCACGATCAGCCCCGCGCCGACATGGCCGATCTCCTCCATCGCGCGCTGGAGGATGCGCTTGCGCGGCCCCGGTCGCCCGAGCACATCGTCGAGCAGCGACATCGACTGAACGCGCACCAGCGTCGGTTCCTCCGCGACGACGCGGCCCTTTTGCAGCACCAGCTGTTCGGCCCCGTCGAGCTTGTTGCGGTATACGAGCAGCTTCCATTCGCCCCCATAGTCGGAGGTGAACACCCGCGCGCCCACGCGCTCGACGAAATGGTCGTGGCGGCGGCGATAGGCGATGAGGTCGCGGATGGTGCCGATCTTGAGATGGTGGAGCTGTGCATAGGCAACGAGGTCGTCGAGCCGCGCCATGCTGCCGTCCTCGTTCATGATCTCGCAGATCACGCCCGAAGGGTTGAGCCCCGCCAGTCGCGCGACGTCCACCGCCGCTTCGGTATGGCCTGCGCGGACCAGCACGCCGCCGGGCTGCGCGATCAGGGGAAAAACATGGCCGGGGGTGACGATCTCCGCGCGGCCCTTGCCCGCGTCGATCGCCACCGCGATCGTGCGCGCGCGGTCGGCGGCGGAGATGCCGGTGGTGACGCCGTCGCGCGCTTCGATCGAGACAGTGAACGCGGTCTCGTGCCGGGTGCCGTTGCTGCGGCTCATCAGCTCCAGCCCGAGCTGTTCGACCCGCACCTTGGTCATGGCGAGACAGATCAGCCCGCGCCCGTGCCGGGCCATGAAGTTGATCGCGTCGGGCGTCGCCATTTGCGCGGGGATGACGAGGTCGCCCTCATTCTCGCGGTCCTCGTCGTCGACCAGGATGAACATGCGCCCGTTGCGCGCCTCGTCGATCAGCTCCTCGGGCGAGGACAGGAAGCCGTGACGTAACCGGGCGAGTTCCATCGGTTTACCGGCCACGATAAGCCTCCATGCGTTGCAGATAGCGTGCGAGCACGTCGATCTCGATATTGACCATATCGCCAATGGCGAGCGTGCCCAGTGTCGTGACCGCCTGCGTATGCGGGATGACGTTCAGCATCACGAACGTCTTGTCCGGCGCATCGCAGATGTCGTTCACGGTCAACGACACGCCATCAATGGTAACAGATCCCTTCCCTGCGAGGAACGGCGACAACGCTTCCGGTACGAGCAACTCGATGCGCTTCGAGTCCCCGTCAGCGCTAACGTCAACGATCTCGGCGACGCCGTCGACATGGCCGGTGACGATGTGCCCGCCGAGCTCGTCGCCCAGCTTCATCGCGCGTTCGAGGTTAAGCCGCTTGCCCTCGGTCCATTGGCCCTGGGCGGTGCGGCGGAGCGTCTCGCCCGACACGTCGACCGCGAACCAGCCTTCCCCCTTGTCGACCACGGTCAGGCACACGCCCGAGCAGGCGATCGATGCGCCAAGGTCGACGGTGGCGGTGTCATAAGCGGTTTCCACCGTCACCCGCACGTCGCCGCGCGGCTCGATGCGCCGGATCGCGCCCACGTCGGAGATGATGCCGGTGAACATGGATATCCTCGCTACGCCCGCGCGCGTTCGTAGACTTCGAGCCGGTCGCTGCCAAGCGCGCGGGCGTCGGTGAGCTGCCAGCGGCCATGCGCGTCGCCGAGATTGGTAAGCCCGATGTTGCCGAGCGCGGGGATGCCCCCGCCGATCAGGATCGGCGCGCGGTAGAGGAGCAGGCGATCAACGAGGTCGGCGGCGAGGAACGCGGCCGCGGTCTGGGCACCGCCCTCGACGAGGAGGTGGTCGGTGTGGGGGAGGGTGGCAATAGTGGCGGGGGTCTCGATCACTACGACGTTGCCGGGAAACGTCTCGTCAACACGCGATGTGAGGACGACCCGCCGCGGCGCTCTCTCCTCCAGCCCCGGCAACCGCACGTCGAGCCGTGGCGCATCCGCCTCCCACGTCCCGCGCCCGACCAGGATCGCCTCGCACCGGCTCCGCTCCCCATGCGCGTGTGCCCGCGCTTCGGAGCCGGTGATCCAGCGACTCTCCCCCGACGCAAGCGCGATGCAGCCGTCGAGCGAGGTGGCGAGCTTGAGCGTCACCTGCGGCCTGCCCAGTGCCCGCCGGGTCAGGAACCCCGCCATGCTCCGCCGCGCCTCGTCCGCGCGTAGGCCGACACTGACCTCCACCCCCGCCGCCGCAAGCCGCGCCAGCCCCGCGCCGTTCGTGCGCGGGTCGGGGTCGCCGACCGCCGCGACCACGCGCGCCACCCCCGCTTCGATCAGCAGGTCCACGCAGGCCGGACCGCGCGGCGACTGGTGCGCGCACGGCTCCAGCGTCGTGTAACAAGTCGCGCCGCGCGACTTCGCCCCAGCCTCGGCCAGCGCCATCGCCTCCGCATGCGGTCGCCCGCCTGCTTGCGTCCACCCACGCCCGACCACGCGACCTTCGCGCACCAGCACGCAGCCGACATTGGGATTGGGGGCGGTCCGACCCCGCCCCCGCTGGCCAAGCGCGAGCGCCGCGCCCATCCGGCGCGCGTCGTCGCTCAGAGGCCCATCCGCTTCATCGC
>CAXTTU010000220.1:0-5840 GCA_964247225.1 uncultured Sphingomonas sp.
CGCCGGTCGGGGAGGCGCGGCACCACCACCTCGCGCGCGCGCCCGAGCCGCACGCGCACCGCCGCGCGCGCCAGCCGCCGCAGCGGGCCGACGATCGTGCGCGCGAGGAACAAGGACAGCAGGATCGAGACGAGGGTCACGACCAGCAGCACCATCGCCAGCCGAAACCGCTCCGCGCGGATACGGAACACGATCTCGCGGTCGTTGACTGCGGTCATGGCCACTGATCCGTCGGGGAGCATCGCGGCGGCGGTGATCACGGGCGAACGATCGGGCGCGCGCCACACGCTCGCGGCGGGGTGCCGCGTGGCAAGCGCGCGCGACACGGTGGGCCAGTCGCGCCCGCTCGCCCGCTCGCGATAAGCGGGGAGGCGGCGCGCGCCCGCGATCCATTCGATGCTGGCGTCGAGGAAGCGCCCGAACGCCTCGCTCCGCCCGCGCTTGTCGGGGTCGAGCAGGACGAAGTTGACGACGCCCAGCCGCTCGCTGTCGAGCACGGTTTCCCCCGTGCGCGCAAACAGCCGCACGCGCGTGCCCGTGTCGCGCGCAAGCCGCTCGATCAGCGCCTCCCGTCCCGCGACGGGCGTCCCCGCGATCGCCTCCGCGATCAGCCCCACCTCGCGCGCGGCCTGGTCGGTGCGGTAATCGACGATCCGCGCCCGGTACGAATCGAGATAGAAGAATCCGCCCGCGAGCAGCAGCAGCGCGAAGATGTTGACGGCGAGGATACGCCGGGTGAGCGAAATATGCCCCGACCAGCGCAGCGCGAGGTCGCCGCCCTCGCGAAAGCGGCTACTCCTCGGAAAATCGGTAGCCGGCACCATAAAGCGTCTCGATCGCGTCGAACTCGGGGTCCACCGCGCGAAACTTGCGGCGGACGCGTTTGATATGGCTGTCGATGGTGCGGTCGTCGACATAGATGTCGTCCTGATAGGCCGCGTCCATCAGCTGATTGCGCGTCTTGACGATGCCGGGCCGCTGCGCGAGCGTTTCCAGGATCATGAACTCGGTCACGGTCAGCGTCACCGGCTCGCCGCCCCAGGTCACGCGGTGCCGCGCCGGGTCCATGCCGAGCCGCCCGCGCGTGAGCGCCCCCGCCGCCGTCTCCGGCTCGCCGGGCGCACTCGCCTCGCGCGCTTCGGTGCGACGCAGGATGGCGCGAATGCGCGCGATCAGCAGCCGCTGGCTGAACGGCTTGGCGATATAATCGTCCGCGCCCATTGCGAGGCCCAGCGCCTCATCGAGCTCGTCATCCTTGCTGGTGAGGAAGATCACGGGTGTCGACTGCCGCTCGCGGAAACGGCGAAGCAGCTCCAGCCCGTCCATGCGCGGCATCTTGACGTCGAAGATGGCGAGGTCGGGCGGGTTGTCGACCAGTGCTTTCAGCGCCGACTCGCCATCCCCGTACACGCGCGTCAGGAACCCTTCGGCTTGCAGCGCGATCGACACCGAGGTCAGGATGTTGCGATCGTCATCAACAAGCGCGATGGTCGCCGTCATCGGTGAGCCTGGTCCTGCATGGGAAGGGATTAGGCCAAGTCACCCGCCCGCTCAACCGCCCGTCGGTCCGTTCCGCCCCTAGCGCCTGTCGCCCGGTACGGTTACATGGCTCGCCACACCTCGCATCGAGAGACTGGCGCTTTACATGGACATCCGCCTCGGCCTGACGTTCGACGATGTCCTGCTGCGCCCCGGGGAGTCGGACGTGGTGCCGAGCCAGACCGACACGCGCACGCAGGTGACGCGCGGGATCGGGCTGATGATTCCCGTCATGTCGGCGGCGATGGACACCGTGACGGAAGCGGACATGGCGATCGTCATGGCGCAGCTGGGCGGCATCGGCGTGCTTCACCGCAACCTGTCGGTGCTCGAGCAATGCGATGCGGTGCGCCAGGTCAAGAGGTTCGAGAGCGGGATGGTGGTCAACCCGATCACCATCGCCCCCACCGCGACGCTCGCCGAGGCGCAGGCGCTGATGGCGCGGCACCGGATCAGCGGCATTCCGGTGGTGGAGGCGAGCGGCAGGCTTGTCGGCATCCTCACCAACCGCGACGTGCGCTTCGCGGACCAGCCTGATCAGCCCGTGTCCGAGCTGATGACACGCGACAACCTCGCCACCGTGTCGGTCGGCGTGACGCAGGACGAGGCGCGGCGACTGCTGCACCAGCGGCGGATCGAGAAGCTGCTGGTCGTCGACGGTGCTTATCGCTGCGTCGGGCTAGTGACTGTCAAGGACATCGAAAAGGCGGTCACCTATCCCGACGCCACCAAGGACGCGGCGGGCCGGTTGCGCGTCGCTGCCGCGACCACGGTCGGCGACAAGGGATTCGAGCGTACCGCCGCGCTGATCGACGCGGAACTCGATCTGGTGGTGATCGACACCGCGCACGGGCACAACCGCGACGTGGCGCGCGCGGTCGAGCGGGTGAAGCGGCTCAGCAACTCGGTGCAGGTGATCGCGGGCAATGTCGCCACCGGCGAGGCGACCCGCGCGCTGATCGACGCGGGCGCGGACGGAATCAAGGTCGGGATCGGCCCCGGCTCGATCTGCACCACCCGCGTCGTCGCGGGGGTGGGCGTGCCGCAGCTCTCGGCGGTGATGGACTGCGCGGAAGCCGCCGAGAAGGCGGGCGTGCCGGTGATCGCGGACGGCGGCGTGCGCACCTCGGGCGACATCGCCAAGGCGTTGGCGGGGGGCGCGTCGGCGGTGATGGTCGGCTCCTTGCTCGCGGGCACGGCGGAAGCACCGGGCGAAACCTTCCTGTACCAGGGCCGCGCGTACAAGTCATATCGCGGCATGGGTTCGGTCGGCGCGATGGCGAAGGGCTCGGCGGATCGCTACTTCCAGCAGGACATCAAGGACCAGATGAAGCTCGTCCCCGAGGGGATCGAGGGGCAGGTCGCATTCAAAGGACCCGCGCGCGAGATCATCCACCAGATGGTCGGCGGCGTCCGCGCCGCGATGGGCTATACCGGCGCGCGCACGCTGGCGGACTTTCGCGAGCGGGCGACCTTCGTACGGATCACGGGGGCGGGGCTCAAGGAGAGCCACGTTCACGACGTGACGATCACCAGGGAAGCTCCCAATTACCCGACGCGGTAAGTCACAAGAAGATGGTTCACGCGAAGGACGCGAAGGAAAGAAGATCGCGAAGAAACTCGAACAAGGTTATACAAAGGCGAGGTCCGACCGCGAATGCAGCCACTCCATGGTGGTAAAGGCGCTCTGCGCCCGCGGAGACCTCTTCGTGCCCTTATTGCCTTCGCGCCCTTCGCGTGAACCCCTTCCTCTTCAACCCCGCTTGGCATCATGACTCCTCCCGCCCGCGCGCAGGCCGCAATCGACCTTCTCGACGCCATCCTGCTCGCCGCGCGCGAGGGCGGGGCTGCGGCGGATACGCTGATCGCGCGCTACTTCGCCGCGCGCCGCTACGCCGGGTCGAAGGACCGGCGCGCAGTGCGCGAACTGGTCTACGCCGCCATCCGCCGCGCTGGCGAGCCGCCGGTGAGCGGGCGCGCGGCGCTGCTCGGGTCGGCGGAGGAGCAGCCTGACCTCACGCTTTTGTTCGATGGTTCATCCCACGCGCCCGCGGCCATCACGCCCGGCGAGCCGGTCGCCGCCGCCGGGGTCGCGCCCGTGTGGCTGGAAGCGGCGCTCGACCGATCCGGGCTTGATGCCGCGGAGCGCTTGGCATTGGTCGCGCGCGCGCCGCTCGACCTGCGCGTCAACACGCTGCGCGCCAGCCACGACGAGGTCCGCGCCGCGCTGCCCGAAGCCGAGGCGGTCGCGGGCCTGTCCGACGCGCTCCGCCTGCCGACCGGTACGTCGATCGAAACGCACGAGCTATACCGCTGCGGCGCGGTCGAGGTGCAGGTCGCGGGCAGCCAGCTGATCGCTATCGCTGCGGCAGTCGAGCCCGGAATGCGCGTCGTCGACCTGTGCGCGGGGGCGGGGGGCAAGACGCTCGCGCTCGCCGCGGCCATGCGGAACGGGGGCGAGCTGCTCGCCTGCGACACCGACCGGGGGCGGTTGTCGCGATTGGCACCCAGGGCCGAGCGGGCAGGGGCGGCCTGTATCACCACGCGGCTGCTCAACCCGGGCCGCGAGATGGAGGCGCTGGAGGACTGGCGCGGAACGGCGGACGTCGTGCTGGTCGACGCGCCATGCTCGGGAACCGGGACGTGGCGGCGCAATCCGGAGGCGCGCTGGCGGCTGACGCCCACGCGACTGGAACGGTTGCTGGCGACGCAAGCGCATATCCTCGACCTCGCCGCCGAGCTGGTCAGGCCCGGTGGCACGCTGACCTACGCCGTCTGCTCCGTACTCGACGCCGAGGGAGCCGATCAGGTCGCCGCGTTCGCGGAGCGCTCCGGGTTCACCCCCGAACCGCTCGCACTCCCGCTGGGCACCCCGCGCGGCTCCGGCCTGCGGCTCACCCCCGCGCGCGACGGCACCGACGGCTTTTTCCTCGCGCGCCTGCGCCGTGCGTGATACCCGGTCCGCCATTGTGCCCACCCTGGAGACGATCATGCGTGTCTCGTCCGTCGCCGTCGCCGCCGCGCTGACGATCGCCTGCCTGTCCGCCTCGCTCCAGAGCCAGCGGCCCGACGACCAGATCGACCCGCGCTCGTCCGCGTTGCTGGCGCGCGGGCGCGCGGCGCGGGCGGCGGGCAATTTTCAGCTCGCGACCGACCTGCTCGAAAGTTCGGTCGCGGTGGACCCGCGCAATCGCGCTGCGTTCAAGGCACTCGCGGAGGTCGCGGACGCGGCCGGGCTGCCGGGCAAGGCAATCCGGCTGTACCGCGAGGCGCTACTGCTCGAGCCCAACGACGTCGAGGCGATCCGGGGGCAGGGCGAGGCGCTGGTGCAGAAGGGCGCGGTCAACCGCGCGCGCGACAACCTCACCCGGTTGCGGACGCTGTGCCACGGTGCCTGCCCGGAGGCGACCCAGCTCGCCGCCGCCATCGCCAAGGGCCCGCCGATCGCGACCGCGCAAGCGACCGTGCCGCCGCCGAAGGAATAACTCAGCCCAACGTGCGGGCGAGCGCGACTAACTCGTCGACGCTCAACGTCTCCGCCCGCCGCGTCGGGTTGATGCCGAGCGCCGCCAGCGCGTCCAGCGCCCCCGCGACACCCTTCAACGATTGGCGCAACATCTTGCGCCGCTGCCCGAACGCGGCGGCGGTGACCCGCTCCAGCGTCGCGACCCGGACGCCGTCGGGCTGCTTGCCGGGGATGATGTGCACCACCGCCGACATCACCTTGGGCGGCGGCGTAAAGGCGGAGCGGTGGACGGTCATCGCAACCCGCGCCGACGCGCGCCACTGCGTAAGCACCGCCAGCCGACCGTACGCGTCCGTGTCCGGCGCGGCGACGATCCGGTCCGCGACCTCGCGCTGAAACATCAGCGTCAGGCTTTGCCACCAGGGCGGCCAGTCGGTTGTCAGCCAACGCACGAGCAGCGCCGTGCCGACGTTATAGGGCAGATTCGCCACGATATGCGGTCGCCCCTCGAAAAGTACGGGCGCGTTAATGGCGAGCGCGTCCCCCTCGATCACACGCAAGCTGCCGGGATAGGCCTCCGCCAGCTCGGCCAGCGCAGGAATGCACCGCGCGTCGCGCTCCACCGCCGTGACCCGCGCGCCCGCGGCCAGCAGCGCGCGGGTGAGCCCGCCGGGACCGGGTCCAACCTCGAACACCTCCGCGCCGTCCAGATCGCCCGGCACCCGGGCAATGCGGGCGAGGAGCTGCGCATCGAGCAGGAAGTTTTGCCCCAGTGCCCTGGACGCAGCCAGCCCGTGACGCGCGATCACCTCGCGAAGCGGCGGCAGCCCCTGTC
>CAXTTU010000221.1:0-3272 GCA_964247225.1 uncultured Sphingomonas sp.
TAGAAGCCGTCCTCGGTCGCGGGGCCGAAGGTGATCTCGGTGCCGGGGAAGAGGTGCTGCACCGCCTCCGCCATGACATGCGCATAATCGTGCCGCGCGAGCTCCAGCGCGTCGCGCTCGTTCTTGGCGGTAACGAGCGAGAGCGCGGCGTCGCCCTCGAACGGGCGCGACAGGTCGCGCAGCTCGCCATTGACGCGCGCCGCCAGCGCCGCCTTGCTGAGGCTGGGGCCGATCGCGGCGGCGATGTCCGCCGGGCTGGTTCCGGGCGCAACCTCGCGGGCGGAACCGTCGGGCAGCGTGATGCGGAACATGGCGGACATGGGGAAACTCGTCTTGCTTGGGGTCGGGCACGCGCCGCTTAGGGCGTGCGCACCGATATAGGCAAGCGAGCGGCCCCGGTCACGCCGGGCAAGCGGGCGCGGGGGAACGTCCCCGCGCCGCCGTCAGCTTACTGCCCGTTCTTCTTCTCGACGCCGATCACCGGCACCTTCACTTCGGCCTTCTTGGTCTCGATCTTGGGCACGTCCACGGTTTTCTCCGCCGTGCCGACCACGATCTTGTCCGACTGGACTCCCACCTTGGGCAGGGAGCCGCCCTGGACGCTCACCTTGGGCATCGAGCCGGGCGTGCCATTCAGCTTCCAAAAGCCGGTCGCGAACAAGATGCCGACGATCACCAGCGCGAGGAGCGCCAGGATCGCGAGCGTCCGCGCGAGCGGGTTGCCGCGCCGCTCCACGACCGTGTCGCCGCGATAGGCCGGGTCACCGGTGGTGGTGGTGGTACGGGCGGTGCCGTCCGTCGAATAAGCCGTTCCGTCGTCGCGATACTCTGCCATGACGTATTCCCTCCTGTGTGGGTTATGAAAACCCTGTCATACGCAGCTTGTTCCGGCCCCGAAATCAGATGCCCGCATCAGGCGACCCCAAACGGGACAACGCGGTTCGTCTGCGTGTGCCCGATGTCCGCGCGGCCCAGATATGCCACACCCATCTCGCCGCACCAGCGGGGGAGCATGACGTCGAGCGGCTCGCGCCAGGGCGGGTCGTTCGCCTGCACGTCGCTCACCGCGCCCAGCCGCACACCAGCCACGCCGGCGAGCTGCGTCGCGTGCGCCATCTGGAACAGCTCGCGATCGACGCGGTACAGGGGCTCCGACACCTCCTCGATCAGCAGGACGTAGTCGGTCAGGTCGGGAAGCCAGGGCGTGCCGATCAGCCCCGAGAGGATCGCGAGATTAAACGCCGCCGCCGGGCGTTGCCCGAGCCCCGGCTCCACGCCCGCATTGCTCCCGACCAGCCATTGCAGCGCGCGCGTCACCGGTTCATCGCCGCGTTCGCGGATGTCGATCGGCATCGGCCCATGCGCGACCCGCCCGATGCGCCGGGCGTAAAGCGCGCCCAGCAGGAAGCCCATGTCGGAATAGCCGAGGTACCGCTTGGCGTGCGCGGCGGGGCCGAGCTTGGGCATCGCGTCGGCGAGGATGCGGTTCGACCCATAGCCGCCGCGCGCGAACCAGATCGCGTCGATTGCGGGGTCGTTGGCGGTCTCGACGAACACGGCGGCGCGGCGGGCGTCGGAACCGGCAAAATGTCCGCCGTCCGATTCGAAACATTGCGGGTGGATGACGAGCTCGACCTGCGGAAAGGCGAGCGCGGCAAAGGCGGACACGCGCGCGCCGACGACGCGGTCAATCGGCTTGGCGGGGGCGATGACCGCGACGCGCATTCTAGTTCCTCTCCCCCACTCTCCAACCGTCATGCCGGACCCGTTCCGGCATCCAGCGTTGTGCGAGCATCGCGGCCGCCAGTTGCTGCACCACGCTGGACCCCGGAACAAGTCCGGGGTGACAATGGGAGCGTCAGATGGGGTTGCCCAATCACGCCCGACGCTCGATAGCCCCGCCCCATGCGGGACCATTTCTTTGTCGGCGTGGGCGGGAGCGGGATGATGCCGCTCGCCACCATCCTGCGCGCGCGGGGGGTGAACGTCGCAGGGTCCGATCGCGGGCTCGACCAGGGGCGCGTGCCCGCGAAGTTCGATGCCCTGCGCGCGCTCGGCGTGTCGCTCCACCCGCAGGACGGGAGCGGCATTACCTCCCCCGATCAGGTCGTGGTCGCCTCCGCTGCGGTGGAGGACAGCGTCCCCGACATCGCCCGCGCCCGCGCGCTCGGCTGCGAGCGTCGCACACGGGCGGAGTTGCTCGCCGAGCTGTTCAACGCCGCCCCGCTGCCGATCGGCGTCGCGGGCACGTCGGGCAAGTCGACCGTCACCGGCATGATCGCCTGGATCCTGCACGCTTGCCGCCGCGACCCGACCGCGATGAACGGGGCGGTGATGAAAAACTTCGCGACTACCGACGCCCCGTTCGCCAGCGCGCTGGTCGGCGGCGGGGAAGCGTTCGTCAGCGAGGTGGACGAAAGCGACGGCTCGATCGCCCACTATCGCCCGCGCATCGCGGTGCTCAACAATGTCAGCCTCGACCACAAGTCGCTGGACGAGCTGCGCCAGCTGTTCGGCGCGTTCATCGCGCACGCACGGACGGCGGTGATCAACCTCGACAACGCGGACGGCGCGGCGCTGGCGATGACGCTGCCCGCGTCGCGGCGCGTCGGCTTTTCGATCAAGGGCGCGGGCGAGCTGGTCGCGCGCGAGGTGCAGCTGAAGGCTGGTGGTGCCGAGTTCGTGCTGGAAGCAGGGGGCGAGACCTACGAAGTGATGCTGCAGGTGCCGGGCAAGCACAACGTCTCCAACGCGCTCGCCGCGATTGGCGCGTCGGTGGCGGCGGGGGTGCCGGTCGCGGACGCCGCGCGTGCGATCGCGGGGTTCACCGGATTGAAACGCCGGCTGGAGCTGGTCGGCGAGGCGGCGGGCGTGACCGTGATCGACGATTTCGCGCACAACCCGGACAAGATCGCCGCGACGCTCGACACGCTCCACGCGCAGCCCGGGCGGATGCTGATCCTGTTCCAGCCGCACGGGTTCGGCCCGCTCAAGGTGATGGGGCGGGAGCTTGTCGCAACCTTTGTCGAGCGGCTGGCCCCAGCCGACCTGCTCGTGCTTCCCGACCCGGTCTATCAGGGCGGCACCGTCGCACGGGAGGTCGGCAGCGGCGACATCGTCCGCCAGATCGCCGCCGCGGGCGCGCGCGCTCTCCACGTCCCCGACCGCGCCGCCGCCGCCGCGCATCTCGTCGCCTCCGCTGAGCCGGGCGATCGCCTGCTGGTGATGGGCGCGCGCGACGACACGCTGAGCCTGCTCGCCGCCGACATGCT
>CAXTTU010000221.1:3372-5828 GCA_964247225.1 uncultured Sphingomonas sp.
TGCTGGTGATGGGCGCGCGCGACGACACGCTGAGCCTGCTCGCCGCCGACATGCTCGCGCAGGTCGCTGCCCGTCACTCCCTTGCCAAAGGAGCCCCCGTATGATCCGCCGCCTGTTCCTCGACCACCCCGCCAGCGTGGGCGAGACTTACCCGGAGCATTTCGGCGTCGCCGCCCGGTTCGGCGCGCGGATGCTGCTTGGCGGCGCGGGCGCGCTGGTCCACGCCGTCCTTCCCTTCGCCTGCCAGCGCACCGGCAGCCGCACCGTCGCCGCGCTTCACCACGAGCTGGTCGCCAAGCGCGGGGCCGTTCGGGAAGCTACCGAGCAGGCGCGGACGGTGGAATATGTGATTTGAGCGGGGCGGACGTGTAAAGGCCCATTGACAGCAGCGCTCGCGCGAATGTAAAGCTTCCTTCACTGGAGTGAAAGGACGCTTGTCATGGCATTGCATCGCGACCCGGCAACCCGGGCCTATCTGCGGCGGTTCACCCCGACCATGCTGGCCTATGTCGCGCTGGTGTTTGTCGCGCCCGCGCTGATCAGGCGGACGGGCGCGAGCGGGCCGCTATTGTGGCTGCTCGCGCTGCTCCCCGCGCTGCCGATCATGGCGGTGTTCGTGCTGATCGCGCGTTACTGGGTGGAGCTGCGCGACGAGTATCTGCGGCTGCTCGAAGTCCGCAAGGCGCTGGTCGCGACAGGGGTCACCCTGTCCTTTGCCGCGGGGTGGGGCTTTCTCGAGATATACGCGCACGCGCCGCACCTGCCGACCTTCTATATCCCGGTCATCTGGTTCGGCGGGCTCGGTCTCGGCTCATGCGTCAACAAGCTCGCCGAGCGAGGAGCAGCGTGACCAACCGCCTCCGCGTGCTCCGCGCCGAGCGGGGGTGGAGCCAGGGCGACCTTGCCGAGCGGCTGGAGGTCAGCCGCCAGAGCGTCAACGCGATCGAGACCGGTCGCTACGACCCCTCGCTCCCGCTCGCCTTTCGCATCGCCGAACTGTTCGGGCTCTCGATCGAACAGGTGTTCACCAGCCCGTCGGGGCAGCCCTAGGCATTTCCAGTCGGCAGGCATTAGGTGCCGCTTCGCCCGCGCTGTCCTACAGCGCCGGACAGGTGTACGGTCGCTTGATGTTCCGCCCAACCACCCTGGCCCCACGCGCGCTCAAACAATTCCGCCACGCAACGAGGTTGCAAGCGGGCGCAACGAAATTGCCGAACGGACGTATAATGTGTGAAGCGTCGATAAATATGGGGGCACGCGCCACCACTCCGCCGTCGCCCCCGCGCAAGCGCGGGCCCATCTCCGGTCGGCTGTCCCGAACCGCACGCCGGGTATGCGTTCCCGCTTTCGCGGAAAAGACGGCGGAATGCAGTGAGCCGATGACGCTGAAAAGCGGCACGGAAATGCGATAAGGCACATCATGGCCTCCCCCGCTCGCCCCCGCCTCGCCTATCACCACACACCCGGTGCCGGGCCGACCGTGGTCTTCCTCCCCGGCTACGCCTCCGACATGGGCGGGGCCAAGGCGCTGGCGCTGGAAGCGTGGGCGGAGGCGGGCGGGCGCGCGTTCCTCCGCTTCGACTATGCGGGCTGCGGAGCCAGCGAGGGCGTGTTCGCGCAGCAGCGTTTCGCCGATTGGCTCGATGACGTGCTGGCGATGATCGACGAGGTGGCGCAAGGGCCGGTAGTGCTGGTCGGCTCATCGCTTGGCGGGTGGCTGATGCTCCACGCCGCGCTGAAGCGGCCGGAGCGGGTCGTCGCGCTGGTCGGCGTCGCCGCCGCGCCCGACTTCACCGACTGGGGGTTCAGCGTCGAGGAGAAGCTCCAGCTGCTCCAGCAAGGCCGCATCGAGCGCACCAATCCCTACGGCCCCGAGCCGACCCGCTACAGCGCCGCCTTCTGGCAATCGGGCGAGGCGCACCGGCTGATGTTCGGCGCGGTCGCGATCGACTGCCCGGTGCGGCTGCTGCACGGCATGGCGGACCGGGACGTCCCCTGGATCAGGACCACCCGGCTCGCCGAACTGATCCGTTCACCCGACGTGCAGGCCTGGCTGGTCAAGGATGGCGACCACCGCCTGTCGCGCGAGGCCGACATCGCGCTGCTGATCCGCGCGGTGGAGGATGTATGCCCGTGATCCTGCCGCTGCTGCTCGCCGCCGCCACCCCTGCGCCGACGCTCGAAGATCGTTACCTCGCCTGCGTCACCCAGGCGCGGCAGGACCCTGCAGCGGCGGAAAAGACCGCCGCGCGCTGGCGGGTGGAGGGCGGCGGCTATTGGGCGCGCCAGTGCGAGGGCATCGCCTATGCCAATGAAGAGCGCTGGCCCGCGGCGGCGGGCGCGTTCGAGGACGCGGCGCATGGGGCGGAGGCGGCGCACGACAAGCGCGCGGCGGCCTATTGGGCACAGGGCGGCAATGCGTGGCTCGCGGCGGGCGAGGCGGCGCGGGCGAGGAC
>CAXTTU010000222.1:0-5820 GCA_964247225.1 uncultured Sphingomonas sp.
GGCGTCGGCGACCGAGGAGCATCTCGGAGCGGTGATGATCTCCAACGGCGGTATCAACACTCGGCTGGACCGCCTCGATGAGCGGCTTGCTCGCGTCGAGCGCCGGATGGAATTGCGCGACGGAGCTGACGCCTGATGCTCGCTGACAAGGACCGCATCTTCACCAACCTCTACGGGTTCCAGCCTTGGAACCTCGCGGCCGCACGCGCGCGCGGGGATTGGGACGACACCAAGGCGCTGATGGCGCGCGGGCAGGACGCGATCATCAACGAGGTCAAGGCGTCGGGGCTGCGCGGGCGGGGCGGGGCGGGCTTCCCGACCGGCACCAAATGGAGCTTCATGCCCAAGGCGCCGACGCCCGAGCGCCCGAGCTTCCTCGTCATCAACGCCGACGAGTCCGAGCCGGGCAGCTGCAAGGATCGCGAGATCATGCGGCATGACCCGCACAAGCTGATCGAGGGCGCGCTGATCGCAGGCTTCGCGATGCGCGCGCGGGCGGCGTATATCTACATTCGTGGCGAGTATATCGAGGAGGCTGCCGTGCTCGCGGCCGCGGTCGAGGAGGCGTACGCCAACGGGCTGGTCGGCAAGAACGCTTGCGGCTCGGGCTATGACTTCGAGGTGGTCGTCCATCGGGGCGCGGGCGCGTATATCTGCGGCGAAGAAACCGCGATGCTCGAATCGCTGGAGGGCAAGAAGGGCCAGCCGCGGCTCAAGCCGCCCTTTCCGGCGGGCGCGGGGCTGTATGGCTGCCCGACCACGGTCAACAATGTCGAGTCGATCGCGGTCGCGCCGACGATCCTCCGACGCGGGGGCTCGTGGTTCGCCGGCATCGGGCGCAAGGGTAACGAGGGCACCAAGCTGTTCCAGATCAGCGGGCATGTGAACAAGCCCTGCGTGGTCGAGGACGCGATGGGCATCACCTTCCGCGAGCTGATCGAGACGCATTGCGGCGGCATCCGGGGCGGGTGGGACAATCTGCTCGCGGTGATCCCGGGCGGTTCGTCGGTGCCGCTGGTGCCCGCGCATGAGATCATGGACGCGCCGATGGACTTTGACGGCCTCAAGGCGGTCGGCTCCGGGCTAGGCACCGCGGCGGTGATCGTGATGGACAAGTCGACCGACATCGTCCGCGCGATCAGCCGTATCTCGTACTTCTACAAGCACGAGAGTTGCGGCCAGTGTACCCCGTGCCGCGAGGGCACCGGCTGGATGTGGCGGGTAATGGAGCGGCTCCGGACCGGCGACGCGGACCTCGGCGAAATCGACATGCTCCAGCAGGTGACCAAGCAGGTCGAGGGCCATTCGATCTGCGCGCTCGGCGACGCGGCGGCGTGGCCGATCCAGGGGCTGATCAAGCATTTCCGTCCGGAGCTGGAACGTCGCATCATCGAGCGCGGTGGTGACCTCGCCCCGATGATGGAGGCGGCGGAATGAAGCGGTTCGGCGTTGCCCTGACGCTGATCTGCGCGGCGGCGTCGGCGAGCGCCCAGCGCGCGACGGAGCAGGAGACGGGTTCGCGCATCCCGATCCCGCAGCGCGCGCGCATCCCCGATGCGGGCACCATGCCTCAGGTCAACCGTGTCAGGATCGTGATGGCGGAGTTCGCGCGTTGCGTGGTGGATCGCAAATATCATCAGGTCGAACAGGCGCTGGCGCTGCCGACCGGGCAGGCATTCAACCATGCCGTTGCCGAGCTTGCAACGGACGAGTGCCTGGCCAGTGGCGAGATGCGGTTCAAGGCAGTCGCTATCAGGGGGCCGCTGTTCACCGAACTCTACCGACGGCGCGTCGCGGCCGAGAAGGCTGGTCGAACTTGGGGGCCCGCCGTCGCCAAGGTCGATCTTGCCGCGCCGGCGATTGCGCTGGACCAGGGCGAGCAGCAGCATCTGGCGATGATGGCGTTCGGTGATTGCGTGGTGACGCGCGACGCGGAGGCGGCGCGGCGCGTGGTGCTCGCGCCAACCGCCAGCGACGCGCAGGACCGGGCGATCGCCGCGATCGCGCCCAGTCTCGGGCCCTGCATCGTTCAGGGAACGACGTTGCATTTCGGCAAGCAGGTGCTCGAGGGCATCCTCGCCGAGGTTTTGTATCGCGGCGTAAATGCCCCGCGGTGATCCCCGCGGCTGGAGAGGCGAAGTAAATGCCCAAGCTCAAGGTTGACGGCGTCGAGGTCGAGGTTCCGCAAGGGGCTACCGTGCTCCAGGCGTGCGAGATCGCGGGCAAGGAGATTCCGCGTTTCTGCTACCATGAGCGGCTGAGCATCGCGGGCAACTGCCGCATGTGCCTCGTCGAGGTGAAGCCGGGGCCACCAAAGCCGCAGGCGTCGTGCGCGCTTCCCGCCGCCGACAATCAGGAGGTCTTCACCACCTCGCCGATGGTGAAGAATGCCCGCGAGGGTATCATGGAGTTCCTGCTGATCAATCACCCGCTCGACTGCCCGATCTGCGACCAGGGCGGCGAATGCGACCTGCAGGACCAGGCGATGGCCTATGGCCGCGGAAGCTCGCGCTATGCCGAGAACAAGCGCGCGGTGACCGAGAAATATATGGGTCCGATCATCAAGACGATCATGACTCGCTGTATCCAGTGCACCCGCTGCGTCCGCTTCGCGGAGGAGGTCGCGGGGGTGGAGGACATCGGCGCGCTGTATCGCGGTGAGGACATGCAGATCACCTCCTATCTGGAGGAGGCGGTGCAGAGCGAGCTGTCGGGCAACGCGGTAGATCTGTGCCCGGTCGGCGCGCTGACGCACAAGCCCTATGCGTTCGAGTACCGCCCGTGGGAGCTCAAGAAGACGCTGGCGATCGACGTCATGGACGCGGTCGGCACCAACATCCGGCTCGACAATCGCGGGCGTCAGGTACTGCGCTGCCTCCCGCGCATCAACGAGGACGTGAACGAGGAGTGGGCGACCGACAAGACCCGCTATGCAATCGACGGGCTGGTGCGGCGGCGGCTCGACCGGCCCTACCTGCGCGTGAACGGGCGGTTGCAGCCGGCGACGTGGGACGAGGCGTTCGACCGGATCGCGGCGGTGAACGCCGGCAGCAGCGTCGCGGCGATCGCGGGCGACCTCGTCGATTGCGAGACGATGTTCGCGGCCAAGGCGCTTGTAAAGGGGATGGGCGGGTCGCTGCTCGAAGGGCGGCAGACGGGCATGGACTATGACACGTCCAGCCTTGCGGCGGTGAACTTCAACACGACGATTGCGCGCGCCGAAGAGGCGGACGCGATCCTGCTGGTCGGCACGAACCTGCGCTGGGAAGCGCCGCTGGTGAACACGCGCATCCGCAAGGCGCGGAAGCGGGGGGCCAAGGTGTTTGCGATCGGGCCCGAGGTGGACCTGACCTACAAGGTCGAATGGCTGGGCGACGATCTGGGGCTGCTCGGCGCGCTGCCCACGCAGGTTGCGGAGGCGTTCGCCAAGGCGAAGCGGCCGATGGTGATCGTGGGCGGCGCGGCGCTGAAGCGCGGGCATGGCGCGGCGCTGGCGTTGGCGGGGTCGCTCAACCTTTTGCGGACACTTGACGACGGGAGCGCGTGGAACGGCTTCAACGTCGTCCATATGGCGGCGAGCCGGATGGGCGGGTTGATGCTCGGCTATGCGGCCGGGCGCGGGATGGCGGAGATCGTCGAGGCAGCTCCCAAGCTCGTCCTCCTGCTCGGTGCGGATGAGGTCGACACGTCGCGGCTGAGCGGCTTTCTCGTCTACCTCGGCCATCACGGCGACAAGGGCGCGGCGGCGGCGGATGTGGTGCTCCCGGGCGCGACCTATGCCGAGAAGCCGGGCACCTATGTGAACCTGGAAGGGCGCGTGCAGCAAAGCCTCCGCGCGGTGTTCCCGCCGGGCGACGCACGCGAGGACTGGACGATCCTGCGCGCGCTGTCGGAGCGGCTCGGCGCGACCTTGCCGTTCGACAGCTATGAGGAGCTGCGCGCGGCGATGGCGGTGGACGCGCCGATGCTGGCGACGACGGGGCTGAGGACGTTCGACTGGGCACCGCCCGCGCTCGATGCGACCGCGTCGGGAGCGATCGGGGCCTACCCGATCAAGGACTTTTACCTCACCAACGCGATCTGCCGCGCGAGCCCAACGATGCAGCGTTGCTCGGCGGAGCTGCTCCACGGCGACCAGCAGCTGCTGGAGGCGGCGGAGTGAGGGGAGTGTACCCGGAGGGCTTCCCCGACTGGGAAATTGCCGAGATTGAGAAGTTTAGGGACAGCAACGCTGCGCTTTACGAATGGCGCAAGACGGCGCACCTGCTTCCTATGAGCATGGATCGGCCAATCGGGCGAGCTATTCCGGTCCCGCTGCCTGCCCCGGCAAAGGGCGGGGTCAAGCTTCCGGCGGCTCGCGAATGGACCCCGGCCTGCGCCGGGGAAGGGAAGAGGTCATGATCTCCTGGTTCACCGGCTTTCTGCCGTTTGGCGTCGCATGGACGGTCGCCACCGTGATCGACATTCTTGTCATCGCGTTCCCGCTGATGCTTGCAGTCGCCATGGTCATCTATGGCGAGCGCAAGATCTGGGCGGCGATGGCGCTGCGGCGTGGGCCCAACGTCGTCGGGCCGTTCGGGCTGATGCAGAGCTTTGCCGACGGGCTGAAGGTGTTCCTGCAGGAGACGATCATCCCATCGGCCGCGAACCGAGGCCTATTCCTGCTCGCGCCGATCATCACCTTCACCGTGGCGCTGGTCGTGTGGGCGGTGATCCCGTTCGGGTCGGGCGTGGTGCTCGCGAACATCAATGTCGGGCTGCTCTACATCCTCGCGGCCTCGTCGATCAGCGTTTATGGAGTCATCATCTCGGGTTGGGCGTCGAACTCGAAATACCCGTTCTTCTCCGCGCTGCGCGCGGCGGCTCAGATGGTGAGCTATGAGGTCGCGATCGGCTTCGTGCTGCTGTCGGTGGTGATGTGGTCGGGCAGCTTCAATCTGTCCGCCATCGTCATGGCGCAGCAGGGGCATGTGTTCGGGCTGTTCAACGGGTTCGCGTTCAACCCGCTGCTATTCCCGATGTGGGTGGTGTTCATCATCTCCGCGCTCGCCGAATGTCAGCGCCCGCCGTTCGACCTGACCGAGGCGGAGTCGGAACTCGTCGCGGGCTTCCAAACCGAATACAGCTCGATGAGCTTCGCGCTGTTCTGGCTCGGCGAGTACGCCAATGTGCTGATGATGTGCACGTTGCAGGCGGTGCTGTTCTGGGGCGGGTGGCTGCCGCCGCTCAATATCGGCTTTCTCTATGTGATACCCGGCATCATCTGGCTGCTGATCAAGACGCTGGCGTGCTTCTTCGTCTTTGGCTGGATCAGGGCGACGGTGCCGCGCTATCGCTACGACCAGCTGATGCGGCTGGGGTGGAAGGTGTTCCTGCCCCTCTCGCTGTTCTGGGTGTTCATGGTCTCGGGCGTGCTGATGTTCAGCCGTGTCGGCACCGATTGCGCGCCGTCCGAGCGGGTCTATTCGACCGCGCCCGGCGCGAAGAACCGGTTTCCGACGGATGGCGTCTGTCGCCAGACCGTCGCCCTCAATCTGGAGAAGCGGCCGTGACGCCCGCGCAGATCATCAAGTCATTCACGCTGTGGGAGTTTCTGGGCGCACACGCCAAGACGCTGCGGTATTTCTTCAAGCCCAAGGCGACGATCAACTACCCGCATGAGAAGATGCCGCTGTCACCGCGTTTCCGCGGCGAACATGCGCTGCGCCGCTATCCGAACGGCGAGGAACGGTGCATCGCGTGCAAGCTGTGCGAGGCGGTGTGCCCCGCCTGGGCGATCACGATCGAGGCGGAGCCGCGCGACGACGGCAGCCGCCGCAC
>CAXTTU010000223.1:0-5792 GCA_964247225.1 uncultured Sphingomonas sp.
AAGTCGATCGGATTGTCCGCATGCTCGCCGCCGTTGATGATGTTCATCATCGGCACGGGCAGGATATGCGCCGCGACCCCGCCGACATAACGGTACAGCGGCAAACCGCGCGCGTCCGCCGCCGCCTTTGCCGCGGCCAAGCTGACGCCGAGGATCGCGTTGGCGCCGAGCTTGCCCTTGTTGGGCGTGCCGTCGAGCTCGATCATCGCGCGGTCGAGGTCCGACTGGTCCTCTGCGTCCATGCCGACCACGACCTGCGCGATGTCGGTGTTGACCGCCTCCACCGCGTTATCGACGCCCTTGCCGCCCCAGCGCGTCTTGTCGCCGTCGCGCCGTTCCACCGCCTCATGCGCGCCGGTCGACGCGCCCGAGGGCACGGCGGCGCGCCCAAAGCTGCCGTCCTCGAGCAGCACGTCGACCTCCACCGTCGGGTTGCCGCGGCTGTCGAGGATCTGGCGCGCGTGGATGTCGATAATGGCGGTCATGTGCTGCTGGTCCCCCGTGATCTGGCGCGGGCTCTATTGAACGCACCCGATTGGCAATCAAGGGCGTAACGATGGAACCCGCGGGATAACACCGGTGTTCTCCCCCCTGATCGAGGAGACACCCATATGGCCGACCCCGCCCAGCCGATGACCGACGCGGACACCCAGCCCGCGAGCACCAGCTTCACCCCCGCCGCCCCGCTCAAGGACCAGGGCGTCGAGTTCAGCGCGGAAACCAAGCCTGCGCCGACCGAGCAGCTCAAGCAAGGCGCGCAACGCCTGACCGAGCAGGCGAGCGACAAGGCGCGCGGCTTCGTCGACCAGGGCAAGGAGCGGGTCGGCGGCGCGCTCGACCAGCTGACGCAGATGCTCAACGACGCCGCCGCGCAGGTAGATGAGAAGCTTGGGCAGCAATATGGACAATATGCGCGGCAGGCCGCGGGCACGGTATCCGGCTTCGCCGATCAGGTCCGCGCCAAGCAGCCCGACGAACTGGTCGAGGATATCCGCGAGCTGGTCGCCAAGAGCCCGGCGATCGCGGTCGGCGCGACGGCGGCGGTCGCGTTCGTGATTTCGCGGCTGCTGTCCGCCGGCCTTGATCAGCGCGGCGCGTGATGTCCAGCACGGTCCCCATCCACCCGCCGGGCACCGCCCCGCACCACCACGCGCCCGGCGCGCCGGAGTGGGTCGAGCTGTCCGCCGGCGAGGCTCCGGGCGTGACCAAGCTCGTCGGCCAACTGGTCGACGACACGCGCGAGGTGGTCCGCACCGAGATTGCGCTCGTCAAGGCGAAGGTCAACGAGCGCGTCACCGCCTATAAGGGCGCGGCGATCTATCTCGGCGCGGCGGCGGTGCTGGCGCTGGAAGCGCTCGGCGCGCTGCTGGTCGGGCTGATCCTGACGCTGGCGACGCTGATCGGACCGGGCTGGGCGACGCTGATCGTCGTCGGGCTGGTGTTCGCGGCGGCGGGAGCGCTCGCCTATACGGGCATCAAGAAGCTCGCGCCCGCGCCGACGACGGGAGCAAAGTCATGACCGACACCCAAACCGATGTCGCCAAGGCAACTGCCGACGCACAGGCCGCGCGCGACAAGCTTCAGCGCGACGTCCATGCGTTGCAGGAGAAGCTCGACCCCAAGACGATCACGCGGCAGGCCAAGGGACGGCTGACCGACACCGGCGCATCCGTCGCCGAGACGGTCAACCGCAATCCCAAGCCGGTCGCGGGCGCGGCTGCGCTGGTGGCGCTGTTCCTCGTGCGCAAACCGCTCGCGCGGCTGTTCCGCCGTCGGCCCAAGAAGACCTATAGCGACGGCACCCCCGTCACCGTGACCTCGAAACCATAGAAAGGCTCCGCATGACCGACCCGCAACAGGACGGCTCGCTGCAAGACAAGGCGCGCGAGCAACTCGGTGCCGCCAAGGACGTGGCAACACAGGCATTCGCCACCACCCGCGACGCGGCGCAGCACGCATTCGAGACATCGCGCGACGCCGCGCGCCAGGCGACGCAGGGGCTCGACGCGGGTAACCCGCTGGTGGTCGTGCTCGGCGGCATCGCGGCGGGCATCGTCGCCGCCGCATTGATCCCCAAAAGCGAGCGCGAGCGCGAGCTGCTCGCCCCCGTCGGCAAGCGGATCAACACCACCGCCACCGCCGCGATTGCCGCCGCCAAGGAGAACGCGCAGAACGAGCTCACCCAGCGCGGCCTCACCAAGGAAGGCGCGCAGGATCAGGTCCGCTCGCTTCTCGAAGGCCTCACCAAGGCGGTGACGGGCGCGGGCACCGCCGCGTTCACTGCCGCGAAGGAACAGGGCAGCGCGCCGACGGCGTGATCGGCAGTTTACGCGATTTGTGATGTAGAGTGGTTCCCCTTCGGCGGGGACCGCTCTATTCGCGTGCGCTCACCATTCGCGCGAGTCACCTGATGAGCAAACTGCACCTCGTTTTCGGGGGCCGGGTCAAGGACCCACAAGGCCTTGACTTCGACGACCTGTCCTCGATTGAAGTGGTCGGCGTGTATCCCGATTACGCCAGCGCCGAAAAGGCCTGGCGCGGCGCGGCGCAACGCACGGTGGATGATGCCGAGATGAAATATGTGGTGGTGCACCTCCACCGCCTGCTCGAGCCGGACCTGCTGGCGAAGGGCGGGGAGTAGAGCACCAGTTGAGTTGACGCGCTGAACCGACGCGGCAATCTAGCGCGACCTGTTCGGAGTTGCGGCGCATTTTAACCGGTCTGTTTGTTTGCGCGTGGCTGATCCTGTGGCTCGCGCCGGAGACAAGCCCGGGCCGCTTCCTCCAGCGCTAGACGCTCGACCGTCCGATCGCAGCGGTAGCGAGGATCACGCGGGGTCAGGTGCTTCTCGCCATCCTGCTGATGCTGGTCGCCGGCGCGGCGGTCTGGCTGTTGCAGGCGGAAGCGGGCCCGCTGCTCGGCCTCGCGACGCCTGAACTCGGCATGCTGATCGCCAGCTTCGAGGTGACGACTTGGCTCGACGCCCTGGCCGGAGCGCTGCTGCTCGCCACCACGATCCGCTGGCGGGACCTCAATCTGCGCATCCGCTCGCTACGCCCACCGTACCGGAGCCGCCAACGTCGATCTCGCGCGCTACGAAGCAGGGCCGCGCCCGCCAATGACGATAAGCGACGCGCGCTGGCGGCCTGAACGCCCACAAAACACTGCCCCTCGCCGACCACGCTATCGTGGCTTCACCGCCGCTCGGCTTCCCCCTGTTCTGACCGATGTCGCTCCATCAGCAAGGCGCAGCCCCAAAGCGTGTCGAGAGGACCGCCGATGACGCGGAACCCCGCTTTCTCGTAAGCGCGCACGGCCCGGCGGTTGTCGGGATGCGGGTCCGTCCCCACCACCGGCGCTCCCGCGGCGAACAGGCGATCGGCGTGCGCGCGAACGAACACGGAGCCATGCCCGCGCCCAACCATGTCCGGCTCGCCGATGAACTGGTCGATGCCGCGGGAACCCGGCGGCAAGTGCGCGAAGGGATGGTTCGCCCAGCCATGGACGTCATAGTCCTGCGCGAACGCGAACGGGTGTCCCTGGTGCGAGACGATCCACATCGCGATGCGCGGATCGTCAAGTTTGTCCTCGGCCCGGTCGTCATCCGGGTCGCCCCACCATGCGCGCACATGCGGCTGTTCGCGCCAGTGATGGATGAGCGTCAGATCACTTGGCCCGACCCGGCGAAAGCCATAATCGAGCAGCCGTTCGCTCAGATGAACTCCACCCGCGACACCAGGTAATAGCGGTCGCCCGATGGCACCGTCACCTCGACCTCATCGTCCACCTTGCGCCCGATCAGTGCGCGACCGAGCGGGGAGTTGTACGAGATGCGCCCGGTCTTCGCGTCCGCCTCCGTCTGGCCGACGATCTGATAGCGGATCGGCTTGTCGTCCTCGTCCATCAGCGTCACCGTCGCGCCGAACACGATCTTGTCGCCGGACAGATCCTTGGGGTCGATGATCTGGGCGCGGCTGAGCTTGTCCTCGATATCGGCGATCGACGCCTCGATCTGGCCCTGGCGCTCCTTGGCGGCGTGGTACTCGGCGTTCTCGGACAGGTCGCCATGCGCGCGCGCTTCCTCGATCGCCTCGACGATCTCGGGACGTTCGGCCTTGAGGCGCTTCAGGTCGGCGTTAAGCTTCGTATACCCCTCTTGGAGCATCGGCATCTTTTCGACCGTCGCCATCCCGTTGTCCTTCAAAAGCCCCGCCCCCAAGCGGGCCAGAAAAGGCCCGCCCGCACGTCACCACAGAATGTCGAGGGTCAATCGCGCGAGGCGGAATGATAGGACTGGAGCGGCCTCACTTCAAGGTTGCGCGTCGCCCCGCTCGCGATCGCACGCGCCGCCTGCACCGCCGCGGGCGCGGTGGTGAAGTACGGGATGCGCCGCGCCAGCGCCTCGCCGCGGATCGGCGCGGAGTCCTGGAGCGACTGCCAGCCTTCCGTGGTGTTGACGATCAGCGACACCTCGCCATCGGCAATCCGGTCGACGATGTGCGGCCGCCCCTGCGCGACCTTGTTGACTTGGCTGACCGCGACGCCCTCGCCGGAGAGGAACGCGGCGGTTCCTCCTGTGGCGATCACGCTGAAGCCGTGCGCGGCAAGGTCGCGCGCGACGGGCAGGATGGCGGGCTTGTCCCCATCCTTGACGCTGATGAATACGGTGCCGCCTCCGGGCAGCACCGTTCCCGCGCCGAGCTGCGACTTGGCGAATGCGACGGTGAAATCAGGGTCGATCCCCATGACTTCGCCCGTGCTCTTCATCTCGGGTGATAGCACCGGGTCGGTGCCGGGGAACTTGTTGAAGGGGAACACCGCCTCCTTCACCGCGAAGTACGGCATCCGCCAGTCGATGCGCGGCAGGTCGGCAAGCTTCTCGCCCGCCATGACGCGCGCGGCGATCTTGGCGACGGGCGTGCCGATCGCCTTGGCGACGAACGGCACGGTGCGCGAGGCGCGCGGGTTGACCTCGATGAGGTACACCTGCCCGTCCTTCACCGCGAACTGCACGTTCATCAGTCCCCGCACCTCCAGCGCGCGCGCGAGCGCGTCGGTCTGCCGCTCGATCTCCGCGACGATCTCGTCGGAGAGCGAATAGGGCGGCAGCGAGCAGGCGCTGTCGCCCGAATGGACCCCCGCCTCCTCGATATGCTGGAGCACGCCCGCGACGACCACGTCGTCGCCGTCGCACAGCGCGTCGACATCGACCTCGATCGCATCACGGAGGTACTGGTCGATCAGAACCGGAGTGTCGCCAGACACTTGCACCGCGGTCTGGATATAATGGTCGAGCTGCGCGGGGCCGTCGACGATCTCCATCGCGCGCCCGCCGAGCACATAGCTGGGGCGGGTGAGCACGGGGTAGCCGATCCGCTCGGCGACGCTCAGCGCCTCCTCGCGCGTGCGCGCCATGCCGTTGGCGGGTTGCTTGAGCCCGAGCCGGGTCACCAACGCCGCGAACCGCTCGCGATCCTCGGCCAGGTCGATCGCGTCGGGGCTGGTGCCGAGGATCGGGATGCCCGCCGCCTCCAGCGCGCGCGCGAGGTTGAGCGGCGTCTGCCCGCCGAACTGGACGATGACGCCGACCAGCTCGCCCCGCGACTGTTCGACATGCAGGATCTCGAGCACGTCCTCGGCGGTCAGCGGCTCGAAATACAGCCGGTCGGAGGTGTCGTAGTCGGTGCTCACCGTTTCCGGGTTGCAGTTGACCATGATCGTCTCATAGCCCGCGTCCGCCAGCGCGAAGCAGGCGTGGCAGCAGCAATAGTCGAACTCGATCCCCTGCCCGA
>CAXTTU010000224.1:0-5502 GCA_964247225.1 uncultured Sphingomonas sp.
CGACATCGACCCGGAGAAGGAGCGCATCAGCCTCGGCATGAAACAGCTGGAGCGTGGCGGCCCGTCGGTCGCGGGCGCGGCGGCGTCGGGCGACCTTCGCAAGAACGCGGTAGTCACCGTCACCGTGCTCGAGGTCCGTTCCAACGACGGGCTCGAGGTGCAGGTGGGCGATGACGGCCCGACCGGCTTCATCAAGCGTTCCGACCTTGGCCGCGATCGCGACGAGCAGCGCCCCGACCGCTTCCAGGTCGGGCAGAAGCTCGATGCGATGGTGACCGGGTTCGACCGCTCGAAAAAGCCGACCTTCTCCGTCAAGGCGATGCAAATCTCCGAGGAGAAGCAGGCGGTGGCGCAATATGGCTCGTCCGACTCGGGCGCGTCACTCGGCGACATCCTCGGCGAAGCGCTCAAGCAGCGCGGCGGCCAATAAGTCTGTACCCGACCGGGACGCTTTGCCACGTTCCGGCCGGTTCGCGATGTCGCATCGGTCCTATGCTACGCGCTTGACATCTGTTAAGGAGCCCGATCGGCACGCCGGGGGAGTCGCTCGTGCCATGGCGCGGAGCGCGGGAATGATTCGGTCCGAACTGATCAAGAAACTGTGCGACGATAACCCGACCCTGGCGGAGCGGGACATCGAACGGCTGGTCACCGTCTTCTTCGACGAGATCAGCAATCGCCTCGCCGCCGGGGGCCGGGTAGAGCTGCGCGGCTTCGGTGCCTTCTCCACCCGCGCGCGCGACGCCCGCACCGGTCGCAACCCGCGCACCGGCGACACGGTCGCGGTGGATGCGAAGCGGGTGCCTTATTTCAAGCCGGGCAAGGAAATGCGCGCAAAGCTCAACGTCGATTGACGCGCCGACAGGTGGCTTGACGGACCGGCGCTCCTGCGCTTCGGATCGCGCGGACGCGGACGTGGCGGAACGGTAGACGCTGGAGACTTAAAATCTTCTTGCCTCGTGCAGTGCGGGTTCGAGTCCCGCCGTCCGCACCAGCGCTCGCCGCGCTGCTCCTCGCCGGCTGCGACGCGCGGCGGGTCGACACCGGGCCGGTGGTGGTGTCCGTGATCGGCGGCGCGCCGATGCTCGCCGACGCCGCGCGTCGCCCGCTCGACCCGGGGGCGCGGGTGCTCGCCGACTCGGTCGCGCAAGGGCTGGTGCGTTTCGACGCGGGCGGGCAGATCGAGCCGGGGGTGGCGGAGCGCTGGACGGTGATCGGCAACGGCACCGGCTACATATTCCGGCTCCGCGATGCCCGGTGGGGCGACGGGCGCGCGGTCGGCTCGGCGGAGGTCGCAGCCGCGCTCCGCCACCAGCTCGCGCGCGGCACCCGCAACCCGCTCGCGCCGTTCCTGAGCGCGGTCGCGGAGGTGGTCGAGATGACGCCCGAGGTGCTGGAAGTGCGGCTGTCGCGCCCCCGGCCTGACCTGCTCAAGCTGTTCGCGCAGCCCGAGCTGGCGGTGATCGGCCCGCGTCGCGCCGGCGGGACCGGCCCGTTCCGCGTAGCCTCGATGAGCGGCGGCGCGCTGCTGCTCCGCCCGGCGATCGACCCCGCGAGCGACGAGGACGACGCCGCCCGGCCCGCGCCGGAGGACGAGGTGCGGCTGTCGGGCGAGCCGGCCGCGCGCGCGGTGGCGCGATTCGTCGCGCATCGCTCCGACCTGGTGCTCGGCGGCGGGGTGGCGGAGTGGCCGCTCGTTGCGGCGAGCGGGGCGGCACCGGCCAATGTGCGGATCGACCCGGCGGCGGGGCTGATGGGCCTTGCGATTGTCAGCCGGGCGGGATTCCTGGCCGACGCCGCCAACCGCGACGCGCTGGCGTCGGTGTTCGACCGCGCGGCGATCGCGCGGACGCTGGGCGGGGTGGCGGAGGCGGAGACGCTCGCGCCCGACCAGCTGGACTCGGCCGCGCCGCCGACGGTACCCGCTTGGGCCGCGGTTCCGCTCGACCAAAGGCGCGCGGCGGCGCGGCGGCTGGTGGCGGCGTGGCAGGCGACGTCGCCCGGTCCGCTCACCGTCCGCATCGCGCTCCCTGCCGGGCCGGGCGCGACGCAGCTCTGGGGTCTGGTCGCCGCCGCGCTGATCGAGGTCGGCGTTACGCCGGAGCGGGTCGCGCTCGACGCGCCCGCCGAGCTGAGGCTGGTCGACGCGGTCGCGCCGTACGACAGCGCGCGCTGGTATCTCGCCACCGCGTGCCAGCTCTGCTCGCCAGAGGCCAGCGCCGCGCTGGAAGCCGCGCGCGAGGCCCCTACTCCCGCGCTCCGCTCCGAAGCGCTGGCGGCGGCGGACCGGGCGGTGGCGGCGGACGCACCGTTCGTGCCCCTCACCCGCCCGCTGCGCTGGTCGCTGGTCTCGCTCCGGCTGATTGGGTGGCAACCCAACGCGCGTGCGTGGCACCCATTGAACCACCTGCGCGGCGGTGCCACCTGATGCGCATGGTCACCCAAGCCTCCCTCGCCGATCGCTTCCCGGTCGGGACCGACCCCGCCAGCGTTCGCCGCCGGGTCGAGGCGATGGAGCATTTGCTCGAGGGCCTGTTCGTCATTCCCGGCATCAACCGTCGCGTCGGGCTCGACGTGATCCTCGACGCGCTGCCGGTCGCGGGCGATGCGATCGGCGCGGCGTTGGGGGCATGGATGGTGTGGGAAGCGCGCAACCTTGGCATGCCCAAGCGGACGATGGCGCGGATGTTCGGCAATGTCGGGGTCGACTTCCTGCTCGGCCTGATCCCGTTCGTGGGCGCGGTGCCGGATTTCCTGTTCCGCTCCAACACTCGCAACCTCAAGCTTATCCGCCGTCACCTCGATAAGCACCACCCGTCCTCCGCGACGATCCAGACGACGCGGAGCGCGGCGTCGCGATCTTGATCGGGGTGGCGGGGTCGGCCCCGCCGCTGTCGACGCGGCAGCGCGTATAGGCCAGCTGCCGGTCGAGGCAGAACCAGATCTCGTCGAGCCAGCCCTGCCGGTCGGCGGTGACGCGGATCGCGTCCGCGCGAATGCCCGGATTGGCGGCCGCGACCGCCTGCGCCAGGCTGCCGGCGGTGCTCTGCCGCTCGTGCGAGAGCCGCGCCATGTCGGGCCAATGCAGCCGCGCGTACATCCCCGTCGACTTCGCGAAATACGCATCGGGGGTCAGCCCGGTGCAGGTGCCGTGCTTGCTCCATTCATGCTGAAGCAGCTGCGCCGAGGGCGTCGCGCACAGGTTGCGGCGCAAGGTCGCGGGCGGGAGCAAGGTCGCCGCCTTGCAATATTGCGGCCACTCCTTGCCGACCCCGTCGGGCCAGAGCCCGTGCAGCGTCCAGCCGAAGCTGTTGCCGCTGCCGCACTCGATCCGGGCGTCCGGGTCGCTCGCATGACCGTGGCAATATTCCGGCGTCCAGCTGACCGCGAGCGTATAGCTGCCGATTGGCAGCAGCCGCTGCGGGTTGCGCGCGTCCGCCCCTTCCGGGTGGATGGGCGGCAGGATGGCGGGCACGGCGCAGCTATACGCCTGCGCGCGCGCCCCCGCCGGCGCGCCCAGGAGCGCGACGGCGGCGAGCATGAAGCGGCGTGTCACCGGAAGGTGTCGCCGATGTTCGCCGAACGGCCGCGATCCGCGAACCACGCCTTTGCATCCGGCTTGAACAGCATCCACACCGCAACGCCCTGCAGCACGATGTTCGCAATCGTCAGCACGCCGCCAAGCCCCGGCGGGATCATGCCCTTGGACAAGGAATTGAGCAGGCTTAGCAAGCCGAATGCGAAGAACACGACGATGATCCATTTCGCGACCACCGATGCGCGGCGGGCGGCGAAGTACCAGAGCAGGACCGCGATCACCGCGCCGATGACGAGGCCGGTGAGCAGCGAGCCATAGATCGCGCCGCCGCTCAACTGCGCCGTCGCCGGGTTGCGCGCGAGCATCGCCAGCTGCGTGTTCCAGGTCAGCGCGAGGATAATGAAGCCGAGCGCGATGCTGCCGAGATAGCAGCGTTCGAAATTGATGATCGATGTCGGTCTGAGCATTGGTGTTCCCCTGTTTGCCTGCTCCGCCAGCCTACGCCACTCCACGCCGCTGGCAAGTCTCACACGGTGCCGAAATCGAGTCCGATGTCCGCGGCCGGGGCGGACTGGGTGATGCGCCCTGCGCTGACATAGGTAACGCCCGTCTCGCCGAGCGCGCGGATAGTCTCCAGCCGCACGCCGCCCGACGCCTCGGTCGGCACGCGCCCGGCGACGATCGCGACCGCCTCGCGCAGGGTCGGCGGGCCCATGTTATCGAGCAGCAGCCAGGTCGCGCCGGCCGCCAGCGCGGGCTCGATCTGGTCGGGGCGGTCGACCTCGACAATGACGTGGCTGATCCCCGCCGCGCGCGCACGCCGTGCCGCCTCCGCCACGTCGCCCGCGACCGCGACATGGTTGTCCTTGATCATCGCCGCGTCCCACAGCCCCATGCGGTGATTGGTCGCGCCGCCCATCCGCGTCGCATATTTCTCCAGCGCGCGCAGTCCCGGCAGCGTCTTTCTCGTGTCAAGCAGCGTTGCGCCCGTCCCCGCCAGCCCGTCCGCATAGGCGCGCGCCAGCGTCGCTACGCCCGACAGATGCTGCACCGTGTTGAGCGCGGAGCGTTCGGCGGTAAGCAGCGCGCGCGCGTTGCCGGTCACGCGCATAAGCTCGGCCCCGGCAGGGACGCGCGCGCCGTCGGCGACCAGCTGCTCGACCGCTGCATCGGGGTCGAGCGCGCGGAAGAACGCTTCGGCGATCGGCAAACCCGCGACCGTGATCGCGTCGCGGCTCGCCATCGTTCCCGCAAACCGCGCCTCCGCCGGGATCACCGCCGCCGAGGTGATGTCCCCCGCCTCGCCCAGGTCCTCGGCGAGCGTGGACGCGACAAAGGCGGCGAGGTCGAAACGGAGGAGGGTGAACATGATGGAGGCCCGAAGTTGAGAAAGTTGAGGCTCGAACAGGGATTCTACATCGGTCGCCGGTCAGGTTCGACAGCTCCGAGTCGCGGGCCGGAGGTTTGGGAAGTTGGGGCTACGTTGCGTTCGGAAAGCGGGGGTCGGTGACCGCGCAGCGGTCGATGGGCGGGGCTGACGAGGAAAGCTGCGCGCATGGAGCGGCTTGGACCACAGATGATCCAACATTGGTAGCCCTATGGGTTGCGGCACTATGCCCCTCTCCTCAGAACCCCAGTCGCAACGTCCCGAAATACTGTCGCGGCGCGACCGGGAAGAAGCTGTACGTCCCGCTGGCCGCGCCGATGCTGAGCGTGGAGGCCGCCTGCTTTCCCATGATGTTGGTCACGTTGAGGCTCAGCGTCGCGGTCCGCACGAAGCTGACACCCGGGAGCTTCACGTCGACCGCGACCCGCCCGGACAGCGTGAAATAGCCCGGCACCTTGGCCAGTCCGTCGCCCACCGCGAACAGGTCGTTGGTATAGGTGGCATAGCGGCGACCGATATAGTCGCCGACGAGTTGCACCTCGAACGGGGTCACGTCCAGCGTCGCGACCGTCTTGTT
>CAXTTU010000224.1:5512-5763 GCA_964247225.1 uncultured Sphingomonas sp.
CCCGCGGTGAGGACGGTGGCCGTGCCGCTCTGGTAGTTACCGTCGTAACGCGAGTTGTTGTACGACACCGCATCGTACAGCGAGAAGTAACGCCCGAAACGGAACGTGCCCGCGACGTCCCCGCCGTCGGTCGTGACGCTGCCGACGTTCTGGACGATCGCCGCGCCGCTGACGATCCCGGCGACGCCCGAGATCGCGGCGGTGGGGCTGATCCCGAGCAGCCGGTTGCTGAAATCGACATGGTAATAGCT
>CAXTTU010000225.1:0-5223 GCA_964247225.1 uncultured Sphingomonas sp.
GCGATCTCGACGGCCCCGCGCTGGAGCGGGCGGTGGCGGAGACGTTCGGGCGGCTGTCCCCGCGCGCCGACGTGCCGCCGACGGAGCGCCAACTCGCGGTTCGTGCGACCTCGCCCGGCGCGCCGGTGCGGCTGTACCACAAGGGCGACCCGGATCAGGCGGCGGTGGCGCGGGTCTATCCGACGCTGGGCGACCTGGAGAACCTGCCCGAGCAGCGCGCGCTCGGCATCGCGGCGGCGCTGATCCAGACCCGGCTGACGGAGGAGTTTCGCGAGGCGCAGGGCGGGACCTACTCGCCCTTCGCGTCGCACACGCAGAATGACGACCTGCCGCACTATGGCGCGTTGATCGCGGGCGCGCAGCTTCGGCTGGGCCGCCGCGCCGACTTCTACGCCGCGCTCGACCGCGTGATCGCCGACCTGGCCGCGAACGGGCCGGGGGCGGACGCGCTTGCCCGCGCAAAGGCGACGCAGATCAGCGCGTTGACGCGCGCGCGGAGCGACAATGGCTATTGGCTGGGCGTGATCGACGCGCATCTGGATGATCCGCGCGACCTCCCCGCAGTGCGGACCGCGATTCTCGGGCGCGAGGCGGTGGACGCTGCGGCGGTAAAAGCGGTGGTGGCGAAGTATCTGGCCGGCCCGGGAAAGGGGTATGAGGTGGAGGTGGTGCCGGAGGTGAAGGTGGTAAAATGACCGGGCGGGCGCGTCACGGGCGAAGCCCGTGACGTCGGACGGCGCTCAGCGCCGCCGGCCGGCACGCCGGGCACAGCCTGGCGTGCTGGAGCGGGTAGCGGGAATCGAACCCGCCTATGAAGCTTGGAAGGCTACTGCATTACCACTATGCTATACCCGCGCGAGGTGGCCGGTAGCGCCCGGCCCTCGCCGGAGCAAGCCTTCACGCGGCGCTTACCATTGCCGCGTTAGAGCCGCGCGCATGTTCCACGACGCGCGCTTCGCCGCTCAGGCCGCCGATCCCCGTCCGCCCTCGGCGGTGAGTGCGGGCACGGGCCTGGCGGGGCTAGCGGGCCTGCTCGCCTGGGTGGCGGTGGCGCGGTGGTACGGCATGGACGGTCCCTCGTCCGCGGTCGTGGCCCTCCTCGCCTGCGCGCTGCCGATGATCGCGTGGTCGCTGCTGGTCGACAAGGTCCATCGCCGCGCCTCGACCGGCATCGACTGGGCGCACCCCAAGCCGCTCCGCGACACGCTCGACATTAGCCTAGCCAAGCTCGCCGGGCTGTGGATCACCTGGGGCGGCATCGCGCTGGTCTATTTCTGCGGACGATTCTGGTGGCAAGGCCATTATGCCTTTGCGATGGACTGCATCGGCTCGCTCGCCCCGGCGGTGTTCGTGTTGTCCCTACCCTATGTG
Organism: uncultured Sphingomonas sp.; assembly: GCA_964247225.1. Taxonomy (GTDB): domain Bacteria; phylum Pseudomonadota; class Alphaproteobacteria; order Sphingomonadales; family Sphingomonadaceae; genus Sphingomonas. The sequence goes on from CAXTTU010000225.1 coordinate 1,372, forward strand.
CTGTGGCTCGATCGTTACCTCGTCGAACCGCGAGACGGCGCTTGGGCACTCGGCGCTTGGGCGATGGGGGAGAGCGTGGACCCGGCGGCGATCCACGCGCATTTGCGTAGCTGGGCGGTGAAGGCGTTCTTTCTCGCCTTCATGCTCGCGGTCGTGCCGCCCGGGTTCGGCGCGGTGGTGCGGACGGACTGGCGGCAGGCGATCGGCGATCCGGTGGCGCTGAGCGGGTGGCTGATCACGGGCATGTTCGTGATCGACTGCGCGTTCGCGACCGTCGGCTATCTGCTGACCTTCCGCCCGCTCGATGCGCATATCCGCTCCGCCAGTCCGTTCGCGGCGGGGTGGACGGCGGCGCTGATCTGTTACCCGCCGTTCGTGCTGATGGATAATGGCGGGCCGCTCGACTATCATCAGGGCACCGCCGAATGGTCGCACTGGCTGGCGGGGCACCCGGTTCTGCTCGCGCTGACGGGAGGAACGCTGGTGGCGCTAACCGCGATGTATGCGTCGGCGACCGTCGCGTTTGGCGTGCGCTTCTCCAACCTCACCAACCGCGGCATCCTGACGCACGGGCCGTATCGCTGGACGCGGCACCCGGCCTATCTGTCGAAGAACGCCTTCTGGTGGCTGTCGACTATGCCCGTGCTCAGCACCGGGTCGGCGGTGGACGCGGCGCGCGCGACGTTGCTGCTGGGGGCGATCAGCGGCGTCTATTGCTGGCGCGCGAGGACGGAGGAGCGGCACCTCCGGCTCGACCCGGACTACGTCGCCTATTGGGAGTGGATGGAGCGCAACGGCCCCGTCCCGCGTGCCTTCGCGTGGGTGCGCGGCGGTCAGAAGCTCGCTTCGTCATAGATCCGGCTGACATCGCCGTTCCACTCACCGTGATAGCGGTCGAGCAGCGTCTCCGCTGGCACCTTGCCCCGGCGGACGATCTCGCGCAGCGGGTCGAGGAAGCCGGTCTCGTTGTCCCCCGCCGCGTCGGTCGCATTGCGGGCGGCGAGCCCCGCATGAGCGATGTCGAGCACCTCGCCCGCGATGTCGCGCAGCCGCCGCCCGCCCGGTAGCGGCGCGTCGAGCGCGAGGCGAGGCACCGCATCGCGCAACGCCTGCCGCTCCTCGATCGTCCACTCCTTAACCAGATCCCACGCCGCATCGAGCGCGCCGTCGTGATAGAGCAGCCCGACCCAGAGCGCAGGCAGCGCGCAGATCCGGCTCCACGGGCCCCCGTCGGACCCGCGCATCTCAAGGAACGTCTTGAGCCGCACCTCCGGGAAAGCGGTCGACAGGTGGTCGTTCCAGTCCTCCAGCGTCGGCTTCTCGCCGGGCAGGATGGGCAGCTCGCCGCGCAGGAAGTCGCGGAAGCTCAGCCCCGCCGCATCGAGATAGCGCCCGTCTCGGTAGACGAAATACATCGGCACATCGAGCGCATAGTCGGCGTAGCGTTGATAGCCGAACCCGTCCTCGAACACGAAGGGCAGCATCCCCGTCCGCTGCGGGTCGGTGTCCGACCAGATATGGCTGCGGTAGGACAGCATCCCGTTGGGCTTGCCCTCAGTAAAGGGCGAGTTGGCGAACAAGGCGGTGCCGAGCGGCTGGAGCGCGAGGCCGACGCGGAACTTCTTCGCCATGTCCGCCTCCGACCGATAGTCGAGATTGACCTGGATCGTGCAGGTGCGGAGCATCATGTCGAGCCCCATCGTGCCGACGCGCGGCATATGACGGCGCATGATGTCGTAGCGGCCCTTGGGCATGATCGGCAGCTCGGCACGCGTCTTGTCGGGCCACATGCCCATGCCGAGGAAGCCGAGACCGAGCCGGTCGCCGACCGCCTTGACCTGCTCCAGATGCCGCCCCGTCTCGCGACAGGTAAGGTGGAGGTTTTCGAGCGGCGCGCCCGACAGCTCGAACTGGCCCGCGGGCTCAAGGCTGACCGACCCGTCCGCGCCGGTGAGCGCGATGACGCGGCCGTCTTCCTCCACCGGCGTCCAGCCGAACTCGGTCAGCGCCATGAGCAGGTCGCGGATGCCGCCCGGCTCGTCCCAGGACGGGGCATGGTGGTCGCGGGTGGAATAAACGAACTTCTCATGCTCCGTCCCGATCCGCCATCCCTCGCGCGGCTTCTCCCCGCGCGCGAAGGAGTGGACCAGCTGATCGTACGACTCGATGGTCGGCGAGTGCGTGTCGGTCTCGGTCTTGGTCGTCATGCGGCGCGCTTTAGGCGCGGGATGAAGACGCGGCAACGCCCGCGTCGGCGCGCGCAGCGCGTCGGCCCGAGCCGGACGGCGAGGCCGCAAAGCGGACCTCGTCCGACGTCCCGCGGCGGCTTTGCCGTCGCTCTCTTGGCTTATTCGCTCGCCTAAGTTTCCGAAGTTTCCGGCAAATCGCATGTTTCGTGCCCTCAACTTCGGTCGTAGCGCGAGGGCGGCTCGCCATAACAGGCCGCGAACAGCAAGCGGTTGTCGAAGCGCTGGCGATAGCCGACGATCTTGCCGTTGCGCAGGATGGGGGAGGTATAGCCGTCCCGCCCGCGCCGCATTGCTTCATCGAACGCCTTTAGCCGACCTTCGCTCAGCGCCGCGTCCCAGGCGCGCGCGAACCCTTCGGCGCCTGCTCTTTTGCGCAAGCGGTTGGCGCCCTGCGCGGTCATTCCGATCGCGCGCGCCGCCGCCGACACGCCGCCATGTTCGGCCAGCACCAGGATGAAACGGCGCTGCCGCTCGGGCGTCCACCCGTCATGCCGCTCGCGCAGGGTAGGGACGGGGGCGAAGTCGAACGGGTCGTCGGAAGGGGGCTGCTCGCTCATGGACGAGCTTATGCCTGAGGGGCGGGGTTGTAGGACAGGGGGGTGTGGATTCTTAGTCGGCCTAAATTAGTAAAGCGCGTTGAGATCGGTTATTCATTCGCGCTTCTGAGCTCGACGCGTGCGAAGCTCCGCAATGGCTCCCAATGCGAAACCACCTACGATTGCGAAAATCGCGTCTGCAATTAGGCGTAAGCTCTCAGACCGACTAAAAGGTTGTATGTTGCTTATAAGGTAATCAAACACACCTATAACGGCACATTGCGCGATGAAGATCAACGCAGATCGACATTGTCTTGTCATCGCAGGTGATACAGATACTGTCGGGGCAACGGCTCGTTGTTGCCGAATGCGGAACGGTACGCCTCCTCGCTCAGTCGACTCTCTTGATATCGCCTAGTCAACTCGCGTCGGATCGCTTCACGGTTCTCGTTTCCGCCCAAGTAAACCAAAGAGCCTAAAATCCAACCAGCGCCCAGCTTGCCACGAAAGCCTCCAGTGGCCGTGTTTCTGAGCCCACTCGCACTTCCGGTTGCAACAGACCTAGCGGTCGATCGCAAGGTCGACCGATCTCCTTTCTCAAACCCCTGAACAATCCCACGGCCTCCGCCGGTGGAGACGTTCAAAAGTCCGCCCAATCCGAACAGCTTCATGATGCCTAGCTCACGATCGAGCCACCAATAGTCCCGGATCAACTCCTCGTTCGACCTGGAAAAATGCAGGTAACAGGCGGGCAGTTCCTGCATGGTAATCACCGCCTCGCGCAGCTTGTTCCAGAAACCCGCATTGGCCGGGTCCTCGCTCGGGAGCAGGTGATCGGCGTTGGCCATGATCTCGTTGCCATAAGCACGGCGCTTGTCGCGGTCCCGCACGGTAGGCATCAACGCGACCGCGGCCATGATCAGCGCGGCCTCACGCTCGCGCCCGACATAGGTGTCGAGAGGGAAGCCGAGCAACTGCGCGAGCTGCCGAACGCGTTCGCGTAGTTCGCTGGAACGCAGGTCGCCGATCGCCCAAAGCCCCTTTCAGCCGATGCATGGGGGCGAGCC
>CAXTTU010000225.1:5233-5743 GCA_964247225.1 uncultured Sphingomonas sp.
GCTGAGAAAAGGTTGGTCGCCATTCGCACTTGCGTGGAACGTGATCGGAAGCCGCGATCCTGAAACGGTCATTGCCATCTTCGAGACCGGATGGGCGGAGGGCGATCAAAGCGCATTGGTCGGAGCGCTGACCGATGTTCGGGCGCGACAGGTACTTGAACTGAAGCAGCTGCGCGATTTGGAATTGGAAGAAGGAGAAATCACTTTCTCCGCGATCGTGGATGGCGCGGGCATGTTGATCGCCGCCGGCGACGCCGCATCGCTTGAGCGCGCACTCGCTTCTGTAGAGCAGCAATGCCGCAACGCCGGTATCGCCGTCTGCTGGTGACAACCCGCATTCTTCGCAAGCGACGGGGGCGAGCCTTCGCCCGCCCCCGCCCATCACATCAGCAGCCGTTGCGACGGTTCTGCGCCTGGTCGTGCTTCTTGTCCAAGTGACGCCCGAGCAGCGCGCCGCCGCCCGCGCCCGCCAGCGTGCCGAGCGTGCCGCCGCCCAGCGCGTGGCCGAGC
>CAXTTU010000226.1:0-5718 GCA_964247225.1 uncultured Sphingomonas sp.
AGGACCGGGTGCGCGGGCTGGAGACGGGCGCGGACGATTACGTCACCAAGCCCTTCTCCCCGCGCGAGCTGGTGGCGCGCGTCGCCGCCGTGCTGCGCCGGGTCCGTCCCGCGCTGGCGGGCGGGCAACTCGCCTATGCCGATATCGAGATGGACACGGGCAGCCACCGCGTCCGCCGCGCGGGCGAGCCGGTACCGCTCGGCCCGACCGAGTTCCGGCTGCTCCGGCATTTCCTCGAAAACCCCGGCCGGGTGTTCTCGCGCGAGCGGCTGCTCGACGCGGTGTGGGGGCATGGCAGCGAGATCGAGATCCGCACCGTCGACGTGCATATCCGACGCCTGCGCAAGGCGATCAACGGCGAGCGCGACCTCCCCGACCTGATCCGCACCGTCCGCTCGGCGGGCTACGCGCTCGACGCGGGCGACGAGTAAATCTTCCCCGATTCGGCTCCGAAACAACATCGGGACCCAAGGCGCGGGTCGTGCGTTCCCCAGTCCCGCGCATCGCATGCACTTGCGCTGACAGTTACGGAGAAGTCCTATGAAGCTCATCCTGCTTGCGGCCGCCGCCGCGATCACCGCGCCCGCGCTGGCACAGACCGCCCCCTCGGGCCAGACCGGTTCCCAGGCCGACCCGACCGCCAGCTCGGCACCGACCGGCACTGCGCCCACCGACCAGTCTACCGCGCCGATGTCGAACGGCCAGATGGGCGGCTCGTCGTCCGGTGGGTCGTCGTCCGGCGGGTCGATGGGCAACGGCAGCATGTCGAACGGCGGGTCGATGTCGAACGGCGGCTCGATGAGCAACGGCTCCATGTCCAACGGCTCCATGTCGAACGGCCAGATGGGGCAAACGCAGATGGCGCAGTCGGACGGCAACTATCCGATGTGCGGCGCGGGCGTTACCGACCATTGCCGCGAGCGTTCCAATGCCGCCGGCGCACGCATTCACTCGCGCCGCCGCCGCTAGGCACGTCACCGACGCCGTTTGCCCGCGCGGCGAACGGCCCGTAAAGGGGCGCTCCTGACCATCGGGAGCGCCCCTTTTCATGCCTGACCCCATACGTTTCGACGGGCGCGTCGCCATCGTCACCGGCGCGGGCGGCGGGCTCGGTCGCGCCTATGCGCTCGACCTCGCCCGGCGCGGGGCGAAGGTGGTCGTCAACGACCTCGGCCAGGCGGACGCGGTCGTCGCCGAGATCGAGGCGGCAGGTGGCGAGGCGATGGCGAACGGGGGCGACGTCTCCGATTACGCGCAGATGACCGAAATGGTCGCGCGCGCCACCGAGCGCTGGGGCGCGGTCCACATCCTCATCAACAATGCGGGCGTGCTGCGCGACCAGAGCTTCGCCAAGATGGACCCCGCCGATTTCGAGTTCGTGGTCCGCGTCCACCTGCTCGGCTCCGCCTACGCCACCAAGGCGGTGTGGGATGGAATGCGCGCGCAGGGCTATGGCCGCATCCTGATGACCGCGTCGTCGAGCGGGCTGTTCGGCAATTTCGGCCAGGCGAATTACGGCGCAGCCAAGCTCGGCATCGCCGGGCTGGCGAAGACACTCGCCATCGAGGGCGCGAAGGCCGGCATCCGCGTCAACACCATCGCGCCCACTGCGGGCACCCGGATGACCGAAGGGCTGCTCCCCGACGCCGCCTTCCAAGCCTTTGCGCCGGAAAAGGTCGCCCCCGCCGCGCTGTATCTCGTCTCGGAGGACGCGCCCACCGGCCAGATCATCGGCGCGGGCGCGGGCGTGGTGCAGGCAAGCTATGTCACGCTGACGCCCGGCGTCGCGTTGCCCGAGCTGACGCCCGAGGCGGTGGCGGAAAACTGGCGCGCGATCACCGACCGCACGGACGAGATCGTCCCGCAGTCGGGCGCGGAACAGGCAATGCTGATCGGGCGTGTGCTGGGCGGGGTGTAGCAGGCGAAGTAACGATGGTCGAAGAGAACGGGTCAACGAACGCGGTCACCATCGGGCCGTGTGCCGCGAACGAGAGCGGTCAAATACTGACCGTCATCAACGCTGCAGCCGAAGCCTATCGCGGTGTCATTCCAGCCGATCGCTGGCATGAACCGTATATGTCGGCCGAGGAACTTGCCTCCGAGGTCGGCGATGGCGTGAGGTTTATCGGTTACTTGGCGCAGAACCGGACGGTAGGCGTCATGGGCGTGCAGCGCCGTCGCAATGTGGACCTGATCCGTCATGCCTATGTGCTGCCCGAGCAGCAGGGGCGCGGAGTTGGATCGGCGCTCCTCAGGTACATTCGCCATGGTGCCGAGCGACCGATCCTGATCGGGACGTGGCAAGCAGCGGAATGGGCGATCCGCTTCTACGAGCGACACGGGTTCTCGCTGGTCGCCGATGATCTTACAGGTCCCCTGCTGCGAACCTATTGGAACGTACCCGAACGACAGATCGCGACCTCGGTCGTGCTCGCTTCGCCAGCCTTGACGGGCGATGAGGCGACCAAGCTGATGGCCAGGTCAAGGGCCGACTTATAGAGCAGCTCCGGCCCAGTATTTGCCCAGGCACTGCCGGTCGTTCGCCCGCCCTGACCAGCGGCCCCTAGTCCTCCACCAGCTTCATCAGCCGCCGTTCCACCGGCGCGAGCACCGGGCCGAGCTCATGCCCGCGCTTCACCACCGCGCCATGCTCGCCGACCAGCGCCCACATGCCCTGCTTGCCGCGCAGCGCGGGGCGCTTCTCGATCCGGAACTCGGGGCGCTCCGCCGCGCGGCGGAAGGCGGCGAACACCGCGGCGTCGCGGCCCAGTTCGATCGCGTAATCGCGCCAATGCCCTGCGCTCACCATCCGCCCGTACAGGTCGAGGATGCGCGTCAGCTCCGCCCGGTCGAACCCGATCTGCGCGGGCCGCGGCCCCGTCGGTAGCGGAACGACGACGCCCATCAGGCCTGCCGCCGCTCGTCATCGGCGAGCAGCGCGTCGAGCCGCTTGCGCATCGCCTCCAGCTCGCAGCGGAGCAGCTCCACCTTCTGCGTCTGCGGATCGAACATCTCCGAACACGGTGTGCCATAAGCGAGGAACGGCGCGTCGCCCGCACGCCCGCCCTGCACCGTGGTTGCGCGTGCGGGGATGCCGACCATCACCGCGCCCGCGGGCACGTCGCGCGTCACCACCGCGTTCGCGCCGACCCGCGCGCCCGGCCCGACCGTGATCGGCCCCAGCACCTGCGCGCCCGAGCCGATGATCGCGCCGCGCTCCAGCGTCGGGTGGCGCTTGCCAGCAATGCCGTTGTCGGGGCTGGTCCCGCCCAGCGTCACGCATTGGTAGATCGTCACGTCGTCGCCGATATGCGCAGTCTCGCCGATCACCACGAAACCGTGGTCGATGAAGAAATTGCGCCCGATCGTCGCGCCCGGATGGATGTCGATCAGCGTCGTCATCCGCGACCAGTGATTGACCACCCGCGCGAGCAGATACAACCGCCGCCGGTACAGCCCGTGCGCGACCCGGTGCCAACCAAGCGCCCACACGCCCGGATAGGTCAAGACCTCCAGCCGCGAATGCGGGGCCGGATCGCGCGCGCGGATCGAGTCGAGATAGCTGGTGAGCCGACCGAACATGGCGGGAAACCCCTGTAGACGGCGCTTGATGTAAGACAGCCCCCGCCGATATGCCAGCGGTGGCGCGGGCGGCGAACCATCACCTGTGTAGCGCAGTGACGGATGCTGCGAATCCGTTCGTGCTGAGCTTGTCGAAGCACAGGCACAGCGCACACCGTTTGCCTGCCCTTCGACAAGCTCAGGGCTAACGGAGTAGGGACGCACGGACCAAGCCCGACCCCGAGCCGTCCTAGACCCATGCCCGCCACCTACCTGCCCACCCTCAAACAGCTCCAGTACCTCGTCGCGCTCGCCGACCACGGCCATTTCGGGCGCGCGGCGGAGGCGTGTTTCGTGACGCAATCGACGCTGTCGGCGGGCTTGCGCGAGCTGGAGGCGCTGATCGGCGTCACCCTGGTCGAGCGGACGCGGCGGGTGGTGCGCTTCACCCCGCTCGGCACCCGCATCGCCGACAAGGCGCGCCGCGTGCTGCGCGAGGCGGAGGAGCTGGGCGATCTCGCGCGCGCGGCGGGGCGGCCCTTGTCGGGCGAGCTTCGCATGAGCGTCATCCCGACGATCGCGCCCTTTCTGCTTCCGCGCGTCCTGCCGCGGCTGCGCACCGATTACCCCGACTTGCGCCTGTACCTGCGCGAGGAGCCGAGCGGACCCGCCTGCGAGGCGCTTCACAACGGGCGCGCGGACTGCATCCTGCTCGCCCTCCCCTACCCGGTCGGCGAGGTGACGGTCGCGCCGTTGTTCGAGGACCGGCTGTTCGTCGCTTTCCCCGAAGGTGCCGCGCCGCCCGGCGAGGGCGCGGTGCGCGCGGACGAGATCGACGCGGAACGGCTGTTGCTGCTCGAGGACGGGCACTGCCTCAAGGACCACGCGCTCGCCGCCTGCAGCCGGCCCGAGCTGCGCGGCGAGGCAGCGATGCTCGGCACCTCGCTGCACACGGTGGTGCAGATGGTGGAGGGCGGGCTCGGCGTCACGATCCTCCCCGAGATGGCGATCCGGGCGGGCATCCTCGACCACACGGGCGTGGTCGCGCGCGCGCTGGCGGGGGACGCGCCCGCGCGGCGGATCGCGCTGGTGTGGCGGAAAGCGAGCCCGCGCGAGCGGGACTTCCGGCTGCTGGCGGAGGTGCTGGCGGGGGCGGGGTTGAAGGAGGCGTGTGGCTGAGACCGGTTTGCGGTCCGGCGCCTTTTGCGCCACGGTGGCGACTGCGCGGACAGTAGGGAGCAGGGTATGCGAAAGTTGGTTTGGGCTGCGGCGACTTTGCTGCTCCCAGCTTCGTTGCACGCGCAAGCGGTGCGGAATGGCTCTCCGCTCGCCGGGCTGTCGTTCCTCGTGGGCGATTGGCAAGCCGGTCAGGGCCAAGTCGCCGACACGGGCGGGACGGCGAAGGGGCGCTCCGCGATAACGCTCGAAGCGGGCGGCAACGTCCTGCTCCGTCGTGACCATACCGACCTGTTCGATAAAGCCGGAAAAGCGACGGGCAGCTTCGAGCAGGTGATGATGGTCTACCCGGAAGGAGGAACCCTTCACGCCGACTATTCGGACGGACAGCACGTCATCCATTACGTCAACGCTGATGTCGTCGCCGGGCGATCCGTTACGTTCACGAGCACGTCGCAGCCGAATGCGCCGACTTTTCGGCTGCAATATAGCCTTGCTGGCCCGCAGACGCTCAACGTCATATTTCAGGTGGCATCGCCGGGAAGCGTAGACTTTCACCCGATCGCAACGGGCAGCCTCACTAGGGCGAGTTAGTGAGAACGAGTCCTTTTATGGACCGTGCGCTCGCGCCGACGGCAAAGCCGCCAGCGTGACGTCAGACGAGTTCCGCTGCGCGGCCTCGCTGGCCGGGCGAGGCGATGCGCTTAGGCGCACCGGCCTGGGCGTAGCCAGGCCTTCGCCCTCGCCTCATCCCCCTCCCTTGCCTCCACCCACGTCGCCTCGCCCCCACGCACCTCCCGCTTCCAAAACGGCGCGTCGGTCTTCAGCCGGTCGATCAGGAACGCGCACGCCTCCAGCGCCGCCGCGCGGTGCGCCGCCGCCGTCGCGACCAGCACGATCCGCTCGCCGGGGCGCATCGGGCCGACGCGGTGGACCACCGACGCGGCGAGCAGCGACCAGCGTTCGGCCGCCGCCTCCGCC
>CAXTTU010000227.1:0-4544 GCA_964247225.1 uncultured Sphingomonas sp.
CCGCCGCCCCATCTCGACGCATTGACCACCGAACGCCAAAACGCGGCAGGCGCGTGGGCGCGCTGCCGGAAGGGGAGTGTCGGGGTAAGGGTCAGTTAAGCGCCGCGCAACGCGGTGTCAAGCGATCGGTTCCGGTCAGATCAATGACGGAAGCACTCCGGTATCCACCGCAAATCCGGGAAGGGTGACGGAGGCCACGGTTGTGCCGAACGCGAATTCGTCGCTAGCCTGGTAAGCCCCCTCGCGCGGATCGGCCATGCGAATAATCCGCGCGCCCTTGATGTCGAAAACCCAATATTCGGGCATCCCCGCACGGGCATACAAGGCTGCCTTGGTAACCAGGTCGTGACGAAGCGAGCTATATGCCACCTCTATGACCAGCCGGACCGCCTCCGGAGGAGCGAACTTACCTTCTGTCGCGGCCATGACGATCAGATCGGGTTCGGGCAAGTTATACTGGTCGATATGCGTTGATGCCGGCGTGCCCCCGATTAGTGGCAGGCTCGATCGCTCGATCGCCTTGGCGACCTCGAAAGTGACCGCAAACAACACTTGGCTATGAGGAAGGTGGATTGGGCTCAAGATGAAGATTTCTCCGTCGATCAGTTCCGTATGCTCGGTCGGGAACGCACCCGCTTCATCCAGCAACAAGAACTCGTCCACGGTGATCCTGTGCCTGACCGGAGTCTCGTCAGTGTCAACAATGGCCTGCTCATACCCCATCCGCGCCTCCTACCACCTCCCCCGCCTGCTCACAACGACCGCGCCGGGAGCACGATCCGCGCCACCAGCCCCGGCGCGTTGTCCGCCAGCTCGAACCTGCCGCCGTGCAGCCGCGCGACCGCGTCGATCAGCGACAGGCCGAGCCCGGCGCCCGGCGTCGAGCGCGCAGCATCCAGCCGTCCGAAACGGCGCAGCGCCTGCGCGCGGTCGGCGGCGGCGATGCCGGGGCCGCGGTCCTCTACCTGCACGCACGTCTCGCCCGCGCACTCGCGCAGCCGCAGCACTACCTCGCCCCCCGCCGCCGCGTGGTGAATCGCATTGTCGAGCAGGTTGGTGATCGCCTGGCTCAGCAACTCGCGGTGCATCGGGACCGGCGGCGGGCGGTCCTCGATCACCACCGCGAAGCGCAGCCCCGCCTCCTCCACCACCGGCGCGTAGAGCTCGCCCAGTTCCTCGACCAGCTCCGCGGGCGCGAGGGGGGCGAAGCGGTCGCGCGTCACCGCCTCCGAGCGGCTGATCTCCACCATCGTGGTCAGCATCCTGAGCACGAGGTCGGTCTCGGCGAGCAACCCGCCCAGCGCCGCCTCGCGCGCGGTCGCATCGGCGGTGAGCAGCGCGGTCTCGGTCTTGGTCCGCAGCCGCGCGATCGGCGAGCGCAGGTCGTGCGCGAGCCCGTCGGTGACGACGCGCAGCTCGTCCATCACCTGCTCCAGCTTGGCGAGCATCGCGTTCAGCCGGGCGGCGAGCCGGTCGAACGCATCGCCCCCGCCCGCGACCAATGGCACACGGCGCGACAGATCGCCCTCGCCCGCCCGCTCCACCACCCCCGCGATCGCGTTCAGCCGCACGCCGACATAGCGCGTCACCACCAGCCCCGCCGCGACACCGAGCGCGAGCGACAACAGCATCGACACCGCCAACGCGCGCTCCAGCGCCCGCTCCTCCTCCGCGACCAGGTCGAGGATGCGCGCGGTCAGCAGCTGGTACGGCCCGACGCGGCGCAGCACATAGCCCGCCTCCGCCGCCGACCAAGGGGCCGTGTCGCCGATCCGCGCGATGCGGAACCCCGCGGGCCCGAGCGGACTGACGAGCAGGCGCGCCGGGCCGAAGCCGCCGACATGGCGACCGCCCGCGTCGAACAGCATCACCGCCAGCGACGCATCGCCCCGCTTGCGCGCGTCCTGCATCGCGTCGATCAGCCCGGCGCGACCGCCGGTGCGGTAATTGTCGAGGATCGCGTCCGATTGCTCGATCGTGTCGCGGCGGATCGCCTGGATCGCCTCGTCATGCGTCTGCCGCCACACGAACCCGACCAGCGCGAGATTGGCGACCAGCGCCAGCGCGATGGAGAGCAGCGCGATCCGCGCGGTGACCGACAAGCGGCGGTTCATGGGCGCCGCTTGCGCGTCGTGGTCACGCCTCCGCCGACAGCCGATACCCCGCGCCGCGCACGGTATGGAGGATCGGCGCGGCGAAGCCCTCCTCCAGCTTGCGGCGCAATCGGCCGATATGCACATCGACCACATTGCTGCCCGGGTCGAAATGGTAGTTCCAGATCTTCTCCAGCATCATCGTGCGGGTGACGACCTGCCCTGCGTGGCGGGCCAGATATTCGAGGATGTTGAACTCGCGCGCGCCGACCGGGATCACGCGCCCAGCGCGGTGGACCGAACGGGCGAGCAGGTCGATCTCGAGATCACCGACGGTCAGCCGCGTCTTCTGCGGCTCCACGCCGACGCGGTCGGACCGGCGCACCAGCGCGTCGATCCGCGCGAGCAGCTCGGCGAAGGAGAAGGGCTTGCAGAGATAGTCGTCCGCGCCCGCCTTCAGCCCATCGACGCGATCGTCCACCGCGGTCAGCGCCGAGAGCATCAGCACCGGGGTGGTAATCCCGGCGGCGCGGATCGCGCTCACCATTGCGACGCCGTCGAGCCCGGGGAGCATCCGGTCGGCAACGACCAGATCGAAGATGCCCTCGCTGGCGAGGAACAGGCCATCGCGGCCGTCGCGGCAGGTCTCGACGGCAAAGCCCGCCTCGCCCAGCCCCTTTTGCAGGTAACCGGCGGTGGCCGTGTCATCCTCGACGATCAGGATCTTGCGGGTCATCGCGTGTCCCAATGGTAAGCCGGCGGGAAACCGAGCGCTTCCCGCCGGCTTCGGCGTCCCCGGGAGTGACGGACGCCGAACGGGAGCGGCGGGCCTGCGTGCGGCGGCCCGCCACGAAGCGTCTCGTCTAGCGTCGGCATTGCGATCGGGCGGTGACGCGTCCGTGACAAGCGCGTCATCTCGGGAACCGGCCTAGCGTGCCGCCATCGGCGCGGTGTCGAGCAGCTCGGCAATGCCGCGCGCTACCGTCTCGATCCCGGCCATGCCGTCGACCCGGCGGACCAGCCCACGCGCTTCGTAGAGCGGCAGGATCGGCGCGGTCTTGGCGCGGTATTCCTCCATGCGGGTGTGGACCGTCTCGGCATTGTCGTCGGGGCGGCGCTTGAACTCGGTCGAGGCGCACACGTCGCACACGCCTGCGACGACCGGGCGCTTGAACTCGTCATGATAGCCCTCGCCGCAAGTCGCGCAGGTGTAGCGGCCGACGACGCGACCGGTCAGCACCGCCTCGTCCACCTCCAGCTCGATCACCTGGGTCAGCGACTGGCCGCGCTCGGACAGCAGCAGGTCGAGCGCCTCGACCTGCGGCGCGGTGCGCGGGAAGCCGTCGAAGATCACCCCCGACGCGGTGTCGCCCTGGTCGAGCCGCTCGCCGATCAGCGCGGAAACGATCGCGTCGGACACGAGCTCGCCCGCTTCCATCACCGCCTTGGCCTTGAGGCCCGTCGGCGTTCCCGCCTTGACCGCGGCGCGGAGCATGTCGCCGGTGGACAGCTGCACCATCCCGCGCTCGGCCACCAGCCGCGCCGCCTGCGTTCCCTTGCCCGCGCCCGGCGGCCCCAACAGGATGATGTTCACGAGCGCCCCTCTCCCCTTAGTCTCGCCCTGCGCCTAGCGCAGCCGCGCGCCTTTCAGCTTCGCTTTCTTGATCAGGTCGCCATATTGATGCGCAAGCAGGTGCGACTGGATCTGCGTCACCGTGTCCATCGTCACGTTGACGACGATCAAGAGGCTGGTCCCGCCGAGATAGAAGGGGATCTGCAACGCCGACACGAGGTATTCGGGCAGCAGGCAGATGATCGCCAGATACGCCGCGCCGATCACGGTGATGCGCGTCAGCACATAGTCGAAATACGTTTCGGTGTTCTTGCCCGGGCGGATGCCGGGGATGAACCCGCCATAGCGTTTGAGATTGTCCGCCGTCTCTTCCGGGTTGAACACCACCGCGGTGTAGAAGAACGAGAAGAACACGATCCCCGCGCCATAGAGCAGCATGTATACCGGCGACCCGTGCTGGAGATACTGGTTGAGCGTCAGCACGATGCTGCCCCACCAGGTATCCGCGTTGGCGGTCGCCTTGCCGGCGAACTGCGTCACCGTCAGCGGCATCAGCAGCAAGGAGCTGGCGAAGATCGGCGGGATCACGCCCGCGGTGTTGATCTTGAGCGGCAGATGGCTGCGCTCCGCCTGCATTCCGCGCTGCGTCTGGCGCTTGGGATATTGGATCAGGATGCGCCGCTGCGCGCGCTCCATGAAGCAGATGAACAGCACCAGCAGCACCACCGCGACGATGATGCCGATCAGCCGCCCCGCATCGACCGACCCCGAACGCCCGCCCTCCAGCAGGTTGTAAAGCGTGGTCGGCAGATTCGCGACGATCCCCGCCATGATGATCAGCGACACGCCGTTGCCGATGCCGCGGCTGGTGATCTGCT
>CAXTTU010000227.1:4644-5718 GCA_964247225.1 uncultured Sphingomonas sp.
CCCGCCATGATGATCAGCGACACGCCGTTGCCGATGCCGCGGCTGGTGATCTGCTCGCCCAGCCACATCAGGAACATGGTGCCGCCGATCAACGACACGACCGCGGCGATGTGGAACGTCAGCCCCGGCGTCACCACCGCCTGGATGCCGTTGTTGGCGCCGAGCGCCTCGAGCCCCGACGCGATGAACCAGCCCTGCACCGCGGTCAGCGCGACGGTGCCATAGCGGGTATATTGGTTGAGCCGCTTGCGCCCGCTCTCGCCTTCCTTCTTGATCGCGGCGAGCTGCGGCGACAGCGAGGTGGCGAGCTGCACCACGATTGACGCGGTGATGTAGGGCATCACGCCGAGCGCGATCAGGCTCATCCGCTTGAGCGAGCCGCCCGAGAAGGCGTTGAAGAAGTCGAGCACGCCACCGGTGGTCTTGTTCGCGAGCAAGCCCAGCGCCGTCGGGTCGACGCCCGGCAGCGGCACATAGCTCAGCATCCGGAACACGATGAGTGCGCCGATGGTGAACCACAGGCGTTTGCGCAGATCGGTCGCCTGCGCGAACTTCGCGAGGCTCACGCTTTGCTGCATGCGATCGGCGGCGGTGGCCATTCGTACTGTATCCCGGAAACGAAAGCGGCGGGTGTGGTGTGACCCGCCCCGCCGCTCATATAGGCGTCACGTCCGCCTTGTCTAATGCAAGCGGTCGGACTCAGGCCTTGAACGACGCCTTGTGCGCCTGGCGCTCCTTGTACTTCACGCCCTTCTTGGCCGCCGCCTTTTCCGCCGCGGGCACCACGACCAGCACGTCGACCGACCCGCCCGCCGCCTCGATCGCCTCGCGCGCGCCCTTGGACACGCCCGCGACCGAAAAGCTGAGCTTCGCCGAGAACGCGCCCTTGCCGAGCAGCCGCACGCCGTCCTTGCCGCCGCGCGCCAGCCCCGCGCCCTTCAGCGCCTGATGGTCGATCGGGCCCTCGGCGGACAGCGCACCCGCGTCGATTGCCTTCTGGATCGCGCCGAGGTTCACCTCGGCATAGTCCTTGGCGAAGATGTTGTTGAAGCCGCGCTTGGGGAGCCGCATGTG
>CAXTTU010000228.1:0-5697 GCA_964247225.1 uncultured Sphingomonas sp.
ACGCTGGAAGCGTTGTCGGGGGAGATCGTCGCGTGGGAGGTCGACCCGACCGACCGCGCGCGGCTCGACGCGATCTTCCGCTTCGTCCACACCGTCAAGGGCAGCTGCGGCTTCCTCGACCTGCCCCGGCTCGCCCGGCTGAGCCATGCGGCGGAGGACGTGCTCGCCGCTGTCCGTTCGGGCGAGCGGGTGCCCGATACGCAGCTTGTCGATGCGGTGCTCGCCATCGTCGACCGGATCGGCGCGCTGGTGGAGGCGATCGCGTCGGGCGACTCGCTCGATGACGCGGGCGAGGAGTTGCTGATCGGCGCACTCGACGGGCGTGCGCCCGCGACGCCGGCTCCCGTACCGGCAAGCGGCGCGGCCCTGGCCCCGCGCGCGGTCGCGCGCAGCGTCCGGCTCAACGTCGAGCTGCTCGACCGGATGATGAGCGGCATGTCCGACATGGTGCTCGCGCGCAACGACCTCGCGCGCTCCCTGCGCGAGGGCGGCGCGGACGCGCGGCTCGAAGCGGCGCTGGAGCGGTTGTCGACCAGCGTCGCCGACATGCGCGACACGGTGACGCGGACGCGGATGCAGAAGGTGGAGGCGCTGTTCTCCGCGCTGCCGCGCATGGTCCGCGACACCGCCGCGACCCTGGGCAAGGCGGTGACGCTCCACCTCGACGGGTCGGACGTGGAACTCGACCGCGAGATGGTGGAGCTGATGCGCGACCCGCTCGCGCACATCATCCGCAACGCGATCGACCACGGGTTCGAATCGCCCGTCGAACGCCGCCACGCGGGCAAGCGCGAAACGGGCCGGCTGATCGTCGCCGCGCGCCAGTCGGGCAACCAGATCATCATCGACGTGACCGATGACGGGCGCGGCATCGACACCGCGCGCCTCGTCGACAAGCTCGCCGCGCAACCGGGACAGGATGCGGCGGCGTTGCGCGCCTTGCCGGAGCGGACGCGCGCGGAGCTGATCTTCCACCCCGGCCTGTCGAGCAAGGACGAGGCGACCGCCATCTCGGGGCGCGGCGTCGGCATGGACGTCGTGCGCGCCAATGTGGAGCAGATCGGCGGACGCATCGACCTCGCCAACGCACCGGGCAAGGGATTGACGGTCAGCATCCATGTGCCGTTGACGCTGTCGATCATCCCGACGGTGATCGTCGGGGTCGGCGAGCAGCAGTTCGCGCTGCCGCGTCAGGCGATCGAGGAGATCGTTGACGCGCGCGCGGCGTCGGTCCGCGTCGATCGGCTGGGCGACGCGACGGTCGCCACCGTGCGCGGGCGACGCCTGCCGCTGGTCGATCTGGGTGTGTTGCTTGGGCTCGGCGCGCCCGAGCGCCCGATGCTGGTGATCCTCGCCGTGCGCGGGGGGGAGTATGCGCTCGTGGTTGGCGAGGTGTTCGACGCGGAGGAACTGGTCGTGCGACCGGCCGCACCCGCGGTGATGGCGGTCGGCGTCTATGCGGGGCAGACGCTGCCCGACAACGGCCTGCCGCTGCTGCTGCTCGACGGCGGCGGCATCGCCGAGCGCGCGGGGCTGGTGTTCGAGCGTGCGGACGCGGTCCCGGACGAAGCGGACCAAGCCCAGGACACGGGTGTCCAGGCGTTGCTGTTCCTCGACCTCGACGGTCAGCGCCGCGCGATCGCGCTGGCGGTGGTGGATCGGGTCCTCACCGTGCCCGCCGCCGCGATCCGCTTCTCCGCCGGGCGGCTCCACATGGCGGTTGACGGGCGGCTCGAGCCGCTGGTCGCGCGCGGGGGGTGGCAGGCGCGCGAGCAGGTCCAGGTGCTGCGGCTCTGCGACGGCGAGCGGGCCGTGGGCTACGCGATCGATGCGGCCGCCGACATCGTCACCCTGCCGCGCGAAGTCAGCGCCGCGGTGGAGGCGGGGCCCGTCGCGGGCGTCGTGCTGTTCGAGGGCGAGCAGGTCGAGCTGCTCGATCCCTTGTGGCTGCTTGGCGAGAACAGCCCCGCGCCGACCGCGCGCGCGCCCGTCTGCCTGATCCATGCCGATGGCGAGGGGTGGATGCGCAGCTTTCTTCAGCCCACGCTGGAGGCGGCGGGGTATCGCGTCGCGACCGAGCTCAGCGCGGGTGAGACCGCGGCGGTGACGCTTGCGTTCGACGGCGAGGGGGCCGCCGCGCCCGCGCCGCTGGTGACGCTGTCGCGAGAGCCGGTCGCGCCCAGCGACGCGAAGATTTATCGCTACGACCGCGCCGGCCTGCTCGCCGCGCTGGCCGCGGCGACCCGGAGAGCGGCATGACCATGTTTCTTCTCGCCCAGGTCGCAGACCGGACGGTCGCGATCTCGGTCGATCAGGTCGAATCGGTGGTCGATATCGGTCCCGTCGTCCCCGTCCCGGGCGCACCGCCGTTCGTGCGCGGGCTGGCCGCGCTCCGAAGCAAGCTGATGACGGTGATCAGCTCGCGAACGGTGCTGGGGGCCCAGACCGGGCTCGTCACACCCAGACGCGCGGTGGTGACGGTCATCGACGGGCACCATTACGCTGTTCTGGTCAACGAGCTGGAGGACGTGGCCGAGTTCGAGCTGCGGCCGCTGCCCTTCGGACTGCCGATCTCGGGCGCGTGGCGCAGGGTGGCGTGCGGCGTGGTCGATTGCGGGGGCGAGCCGCTGCTCGCCATCGACCTGCGCGCGCTTGTCCCTCCGGCGGCAGCGATGGCGGCCTGAAATACCGCGATTAACCGGGCGCTTACGCCTGATCCGCCAGAGCGGCACCAACCTTTCCGAACGGACCCATGCCATGAAGACCTGCCTTGTCGTCGACGACTCGAAAGTGATCCGGAAGGTGGCGCGCCACATCCTGGAAACGCTCGACTTCGCTGTCAGCGAGGCGGGCGACGGGCAGGAAGCGCTGGACAGCTGCATCGCGTCACCGCCCGATGTGGTGCTGCTCGACTGGAACATGCCGGTGATGAGCGGGATGGATTTCCTCCGCGCGCTCCGCGACACGCAGCTCGGCTCGCGCCCCAAGGTGGTGTTCTGCACCACGGAGAACGGCATGGCGCATATCCGCGCCGCGATCGAGGCGGGCGCCGACGAATATGTGATGAAGCCGTTCGACCGCGACACGCTGCACAGCAAGCTGCAGATCGTCGGCGCGGCCTGATCGTCGGACGTGTCGACCGCTTTCTCACCAGCGCCGGCCGCGGTGCCGCAAGTGCTGATTGTCGACGACTCGGCAGTGGCGCGTGCGGTGATGGCGCGTGCGATCGAGGCGGACGCGCGGTTCGCGGTCGCGGACGCGGTGCCGCACGCCGCCGCCGCGCTGCGCCTGCTCGCGACGATGCGCGTCGATGCGATCCTGCTCGACCTGGAGATGCCGGGCGTCGACGGGCTGACTGCGCTGCCCGATATGATCGCGGCGGGGCGGGGCGCGCCGGTGCTGGTTGTCTCCTCCGCCTGTGCGGAAGGGGCGACCGCGACGGTGCAGGCGCTGGCGCTGGGCGCGGCGGACACCTTGGTCAAGCCGGGCGCGGGAACGCCGCATGCGCGCTTCGCCGAGCTGCTCGCCGCCAAGCTGGAGCGGCTGACACAGGCCGATGCCGCCGTTCCGGCGAGCGCGCCGGTCCGCCCGCTGCCCTCGCGCGCGCCGTATGACATCGTCGCGATCGGCGCGTCGACGGGCGGCATCCACGCGCTCAGCCAGCTGCTCCGCGCGCTGCCCGCTTCGTTTCAGCTGCCGATTCTCATTACCCAGCATCTGCCCGCGTCGTTCATGCCTTATTTCGCCGCGCAGGTGGCGGTGGTCGCGAACCGGCCGTGCGAGGTTGCGGTGGATCGGCTGCGGCTCCGGCCCGGGCGCGTCGTGATCGCGCCCGGCGACGCGCATGTGCGCTGCGTTTCGCTCGCCGACGGCACGGTCGCGGTGCGGCTGTCGACGGAGCCGTCCCCCAACGGCTGCATGCCCTCGGTCGACCCGATGTTCGAATCGGTCGCCGCCGCTTACGGCCCGCGCGCGCTGGCGGTAGTGCTGAGCGGCATGGGACGCGACGGCGCGGAGGGCGCGCGGCGCGTCGCGGAGGCGGGGGGAGCGGTGGTGGCGCAGGATGAGGCGACCTCCGTCATATGGGGGATGCCCGGCGCGGTCGCCGCGGCGGGGCTGGCGCAGGCGCTGCTCCCTCCCGAAGCGATCGGCGAACTGATCGCGCAGCGGCGGCGACCCGAATGAGCGGGGGCGCACAGGCCGTGCTCACCGCATTGCTGGAGGCGCGCGCGGGGCAACAATTGGGGACCGGACGCGGTTGGCGGATCGACACCGCGCTGAAGCCGCTGCTCGCCGAGATCGGCGCGGAGACGCTCGACGAGCTCGCACTCAGGCTGCTCGACGGCAAGCACCCGGACCTCGCCGATCGCGCGGTGGACGCGATGCTCAATGGCGAGACCTCGTTCTTCCGTGACCCGGCGGTGTTCGAAGGCGTCGCGAACGCGCTCGCGGAGATCGCGCCGGGGCAGCGCCCGCGCATCTGGTCGGCGGGCTGCTCGACCGGGCAGGAGGCGCTGTCGCTGGCGATGCTGTGGGCGGAGCGCGGCGGCGCGGTGCCCGAGATCGTCGCCACCGACCTGTCGGAAGGCGCGATCGCGCGCGCGCGGGCGGGGCGGTACAATCAGTTCGAGATTCAGCGCGGGCTGTCGATGGGCCGGATGATCCGCTGGTTCGAGAACAAGGCGGATGTCTGGGTCGCGCGGCCCGAACTGATGCGCCACGTCTCCTATCGACGGCACAACCTGCTCGCCGACCCCGCGCCGTCGGGGCAGTTCGACGCGGTGTTCTGCCGCAACCTCTTGTTCTACCTCGCCCCGGCGGCGCGGCGACGCGCGCTGGAGCGGCTGGCGGGCGCGCTCCGCCCGGACGGGGTGCTGGTGCTGGGCGCGGGCGAGACGGTGATCGGCCAGTCCGACGCGTTTCAGCCAAGCGGGCGCCACCGTGGGCTGTACGAGCCGACCCCGCGCCCTTGGCCGCCGCGCGCCGCCAACGCCTGACGGTTTACAACCGCGCCCGCGCGCGTCACCACCGCGCGATGAGCGACCTGCCCATCATCGACGCGCCCTCGCCCAACCATGATGCGCGGCTGCTGCCGGTCAGCATGATCGTGCTCCACTATACAGGCATGCCGTCGTTCGAGGAGGCGCTGGCGCGGTTGCGCGATCCGGAGGCGAAGGTGTCCGCGCACTATCTCGTCGCGGAGGACGGGACGGTGCTACGGCTCGTCGATGAGGAGCGGCGCGCGTGGCACGCGGGGCGGTCGCACTGGCGCAGCATCGACGACGTGAACTCTGCCTCGGTCGGGATCGAGATCGTCAACCCGGGGCATGAATGGGGCTACCGCCCTTATCCGGACGAGCAGATGTCGGCGCTGATCCCGCTGGTCGCCGAGATCAAGGAACGCCACCTGATCACGCGCGGCAACGTGGTCGGGCATTCGGACATCGCGCCGACACGCAAGCGTGACCCGGGCGAGCTGTTCCCGTGGAGCCGACTCGCGCGGCTGCGTCTGGCGCTGCCCCGGCCGACGAAGAACCTGATGGACCCGCGCTGGACGGAGGCCGGGTTTCTGCTCGCGCTGGAGCGGTTCGGTTATGATGTGAGCGAGCCGATGGCGGCGATCATGGCGTTTCAGCGCCGCTTCCGCCCCGAGCTGATCGACGGCGAGGTGGATGCGGAGTGCCGGATGCTGCTGCT
>CAXTTU010000229.1:0-5692 GCA_964247225.1 uncultured Sphingomonas sp.
CGCGCAGGATCGGGACGTGGTTGGGCCAGGTCGGCTCGCCGACATGGATGCGCGCCCCGGGCCGGGCGGCGGCGACGAGCTCGGCACCCAGGCGCAGCGCCCCCGTGCCGCCGGGCGTCTGCACTGCGCTCAGCCGCGCGCCGGGCTGCGCCTCGCCGAACACGATCGGCTCCAGCGCCTCCAGGAACGGAATGTTGCCCTCCGGCCCCAGATACGCCTTGGTCGACTGGTCGCGCACCAGCCGCCGTTCGGCTTCGGACACCGCGCGGAACACGGGCGTCCCGCCCGCCGCGTCGCGATACACGCCGACGCCGAGGTCGATCTTGTCCGCGCGACCGTCGCGGGCAAAGGCCCCAATCAGCGCAAGCAACGGATCGGGCGGGCGACGCTCAAGCGCCTCGAACAAGGGTGACGGCGCGCGGGTCAAAGCGTCCGGGTCACCTCGTCGAACGACAGCCGCGGCAGGCGCGGGAACACCTTGGCCGGGTCACCGCGCCCGATGCAGCACAGCATGTTCGCGCGCCAGGTCGAGTCGGCGAAGAACTCGGCATTGACCTTGGCCGCGTCGAACCCGGACATCGGCCCGACGTCCAGCCCGACCGCGCGCAAGGCGAGCAGATAGTAGGCGGCCTGGAGCGAACTGTTGCGGAACGCGGTCGGCTCGATCATCGCCGGGTTGCCGGTGAACATGCCCTGCGCATTCGGGTTGTGCGGGAAAATCCGCGGCAGGTGCGCGTAGAACTCGAGGTCATAGGCGATGATCGCCACCACCGGCGCGGCCATCACCTTGTCGACATTGGTGGGCGCGAGCGTGGGCCGGAGGCGCTCCTTGGCCTCGGGCGAGCGCAGAAACTCGATGCGCATCGGTTGCGTGTTCATCGAGGTCGGACCCATTTTGGCGATCTCGTAAGCCGCCCGCAGCTGCTCGTCGTCAACCGGGTCGGGCAGCCAGCCATTCTGCGAACGCGCTTCCATGAACAATCTGCTCAGCGCGGCTTCGTCCACAACGCTCATTTCCGATGTCTCCATTCTGCGGCGTCCCTCATTCCTTGAGGAAGCGAACCCGTGTTCACTGGCCCCGTAAAGCCCTGGCGACGGATGTCGAGCGGCACCCAGTCACCGACTCGCGTTGATAGCTTGCCAACCCGCGCTGAAACACCATTTATTGTGCAGTGCAGCGAAGCCGGGGTGGCGATCCGCTCATGCCACTCGCTCGAAAGACGTCGCCATGCGTAACCTGTCCGATACGATCGCACGCCTGACGAAGCTGCAAGGCCAAGGCGTCGGGGGCGGAACACCGGGCGGCGGGACGCTGGAAGAGCTGACCGGTTTCGGCTCCAACCCCGGCGCGCTTCGGGCGTTCTTCCACGTTCCGGCGTCGCTCCCGGACGGAGCCGCGCTGGTCGTCGTGCTCCACGGCTGTACGCAAACGGCGTCGGGCTATGACATCGGCGCGGGCTGGTCGCAGATGGCGGATCGCCACGGCTTTGCGGTGCTGTTCCCCGAGCAGCAGCGGCAGAACAACGCCAATCTGTGCTTCAACTGGTTCTCGCCCGAGGACAACCGCCGCGACTCCGGCGAGGCGCTGTCGATCCGGCAGATGATCGCGGCGCTCGCCGCCACGCACCCGATCGACCCCGCGCGGGTCTATGTCACCGGGCTGTCGGCGGGCGGCGCGATGGCGTCGGTGATGCTGGCGACCTATCCCGAGCTGTTCGCGGGCGGCGCGATCATCGCCGGCCTGCCCTACCGCTGCGCGCGCACCGTGCCCGAAGCATTCGACCGTATGCGCGGGCATGGGTTGCCGGATGCGGCCGAGCTGACCGCGCTGGTCCGCCGCGCGTCGGACGGTACGGGTCCGTGGCCGACCGTCTCGGTCTGGCACGGGAGCGCGGACGCGACGGTGAGCCCCGTCAATGCGGAGGCGATCGTCGGCCAGTGGCGCACGCTGCACGGCGTCGACGCGCTTCCCAGCCGGACGGAGATGGTGGGCGACCATTCCCGCCGCGTCTGGTGCGACCGCGACGGTCGCGAGGTGATCGAGCAATATAGCATTACCGGCATGGGCCACGGCACGCCGATCGACACCTCGGGCGCGGACGGTTGCGGCAAACCGGGCGCGTACATGCTGGAGGCAGGCATATCGTCGACCGCTCGCCTTTGTCGCTTCTGGGGTCTGGCCGGGGAAGATGGCCGGAGCGTATCGGCTCCCGTCGAACGCCGCCCCGTGCCGCGCGAGCGCGTCCCGGCATCGGTCGACGCAGTCCCGCCCCGCGCGCGCACCGACCGGCCTGCGAGCGGCACTCCGGCGGGAGTGGGCAAGGTGATCGAGGACGCGCTACGGGCGGCGGGGTTGATGCGTTAGGGTCTGTCCTGTTCAGATGTGAACCACCGCAAGCTCCTCCCCCGCTAGGGGGAGGGGGACCGCTCGCGAAGCGAGTGGTGGAGGGGGAGGACTCCCATACGGTTGCCAGTCCTCCCCCTCCGTCACGGCTGCGCCGCGCCACCTCCCCCTTGCGGGGGAGGCGCTGACATGCGGTTTCAACTGAATAGGACAGGCTCGGAGCTTGCCGAGCTTTGGCGCGTGCGCGTCAGGCAGCGCTTCGCAGCGCTCGCTCAGGTCGTGCGACGAACGCTTCCGGCACGACCTGGCGAAGCTCGCTCATGCGCCCGATCACCCGTTCCGCTCCCGCTTCGAGCAGGCGGGTCGCGTGCCCGTCCCCGCAATGCGCGCCGCCGGTGAAGCCGACCGCGCGCATCCCGGCGGCCCGCGCCGCGCGGACGCCGGGGACGCTGTCCTCCACCACGAGGCAGCTGGCGACGGGCGTCCGCATCCAGCCCGCGGCATAAACGAACACATCGGGGGCGGGCTTGCCGTTGGCGACGCGCGAGGCGCTGACGACGTTGCCGCCGAACTGGTCGAGCAGCCCGGTCGCGCGTAGCCCGAGCTGCAGCTTTTCGGGATAGCTGCTCGACGCGACGCAGCTGGCGCATTCCAGCGCGTCGAGCGTATCGGCGACCTCCGGTATGACCGCGAGTTCGCCGGCATAGGCCTCAATGATCCGCGACCGGATGCGCGTGAAATAGGCGGGCGGGACCGGCCTGCCCCAGTCGCGCCCGATCTCCGCGACCATCGAGGGTTCCGCGCGCCCGGCGAAGCGCGCGATCACCTCTTCGAGCGTGATCGGAAAGCCGAGCCGGGTCAGCTCCTCCGCGGTCAGGCGGCAGACAAGGATCTCGCTGTCGATCAGGACGCCGTCGCAGTCGAACAGGATTGTTTCGATGTCCCCGGTCATGCGGCGGCGGCGGTGATGAAGGTGCGGCTGGCGACCAGACGCCGCATGCTGAGCACACCGCGGCTGGCGGCGGGCGGGCGTACGCCGTTCACGGCCTCCCAGGCGCGCATGGGCTCGTCGACCCGGTCGGCGAAGCGCTGGCGGAAGCTCACCACCGTGTCCATCGACCCCGGCGTCGGCGTGCGGAAGCGGGCGAGGATGCGCGTGATCGGGTCGTCGGTGGCGCAGAACCGCCGCAGGATTGCCGCCGCCGCACGATCGAGATACGCCCCGACGTCGACCTCCGCGACGAAGTCCCGGAACCGGTCCTGCCCGCGCAGCAGGATGGCGACGCCTTCGGTCATCTCGCGCATCGCGGTCCGCGCGAACGCCATGCGACGCGGGTCGGCGAGGAGGTACTCGTTGAGCTTCATCGCCTGGTCGCCGCGGCTCTTCTCGAACGCGTCGAGCGCAATCAGCCAGTGGGTTCCGTTGAGCAGCCAGCTCTTGATCTGCTTTTCCGTGTCGACGTGGCGGCTGAACTCGACGTCGCAACCGGCGCAAAGCTCGGCGAGGCCCTCGCTGCCGGGCGCGAGCTCCAGCTTCACCAGCCCATAATCCTCCGCGCGCACCAGCACCGCGGGGCCGTCCTCGGTGGCGACCTCCTCCAGCCCGACGCACATCCGGTCGACAAGCGCGTGGACGCAGGTGACATGCTCCAGCGTTTCCGCGCTGAGCAGCGCGCGGACCGCGTCGTCGCGAAAGATCGCAGGCGCGCTCAGCGTGTTCTCGCAGGCGATGAAGTAGATTTGGCCGATGCTCTCACCGCGCGCGCGCTTGGCAGCGAGCAGGTTGAGTGTTTCGAGAACCGGCGGGTAGTTTTCGAGCGCGAGGATGGACGCGGTCACGATGACGCCGGCCTCCGCGCCACGCGAACCGCGCAACAGCTCTTCAATCTGGGGCGCGAGGTTCGCGTCGTCATAAGTGACGAAGCCGTCATAGGTCACCGTCTTGCGGTCCGCCGCGCTCCCGCCCGGCTTCTCGATGACGTAGCGCCCCGGATGTTTCGCCGCGAGCAGCAGGTTGCGGCGCTCGGACGTAAGCGCGGTGTCACCAGTGGCCTTCACGCCGGATACGGCCCGGTTGAGCAGATATAGTTCGGAACCGTCACGCTGAAACGCAGGCGCGATAAGGCCCAGGCCAAGTCTTCCGGCACCGAAATGCAAATGCAACACTGACGTAATTCCTCGCTATGGGATGGGTCGCTGCCGACAAGGTCGGCGCGAACAAAGCTGTTCTCTGATTCGATTTGACGCTACCGCCGAACATTACGCGCCCAGTGCGGCCTCGGTCAGGTGAACCGGCAAAGGGTGGGATGGTTGCGAAAGAAATGGCCCCGAACGACTAAAGTTAAGACGTTTTCTCAATGGGATAGCTCGGGCAGGAGCGACGATTGCCGCGTCGGCAACGCACGATCGCACCTTCTACCACGCCGCGCGACGTGGCAGGGCGGCGTGCGTGAGCAGTTCCGCATACGACGCGATCATCCTGGGGGCGGGCGGCGCCGGGCTGATGTGCGCCGCGGTCGCCGGGCAGCGCGGGCGGCGCGTGGCGGTGATCGACCATCGGGGTGAGCCGGGGGCCAAGATCGTGATCTCGGGCGGTGGCCGGTGCAACTTCACCAACCGCGCCGCCGCCGCCGATCGCTACCTGTCCGCCAACCCGCATTTCGCCCGCTCCGCGCTCGGCCGCTACTCCCCTGAGGACTTCCTCGCGCTGGTCGAGCGGCACGGCATCGCGTGGCACGAGAAGACACTAGGCCAGCTGTTCTGCGACGGCTCCGCGCGGCAGATCGTGCGGATGCTGCTCGACGAGTGTCCGGCGGACACCGTCTCGCTCCGGCTGGGCGAGCCGATCCGCGACGTCGCGCACGCCGACGCGCGGTTCCGGGTCGCTACCGATGGCGGCGTGTACGAGGCACCCGCGCTGGTGATCGCCACCGGCGGCCCGTCGATCCCCAAGCTGGGCGCGACCGGGTTCGCCTATGACCTCGCGCGCCGCTTCGGGCTCAAGGTGGTGGAGCCGAGGCCCGCGCTGGTGCCGATGACGCTGCCGGGGGACGAGGCGCTGTTCCGTGAGTTGTCGGGGGTCGCGGTGCCGGTGGTCGCGCGCTGCGGGACGGCGGCGTTCGCGGAAGCCGCCTTGTTCACGCATCGCGGCCTGTCAGGCCCCGCGATCCTGCAGGTCTCCTCCTATTGGCGGCATGGGCAGGAGGTCGCGGTCGACTTCCTGCCGGGCCATCCGTCGGGCTGGCTGCGCGAGGCGAAGCGCGCGCAGCCGGGCGCGACGGTTCGCCGGATGCTGTCGGCGGCGCTGCCCGACCGGCTCGCGACGGCGCTGGCCGAGCGGCTGGGCGC
>CAXTTU010000230.1:0-5638 GCA_964247225.1 uncultured Sphingomonas sp.
CGGTGTGCGGGACGGAGGACTTCATCACCAACACGCTGCTGCCGTTCACGCGCAATACCGGGCCGACGCTGAGCCCGTTCAACGCCTGGGTGGTGCTGAAGGGGCTGGAGACGCTCGACCTGCGCATCCGCCGCCAGTCGGAAAGTGCGCTGGAAGTGGGGCGCTTTCTCGAACCGCGCGTCGCGCGGATGCTGCATCCGGGGCTGCCGAGCCACCCGCAGCATAACCTCGCGGCCACGCAGATGGACGCCTGCGGCCCGATCTTCGCGTTCGAGGTGGAGGAGCGCGCGCAGGCGCATGCGCTGCTCAACGCGCTGGAGCTGATCGACATCTCAAATAATATCGGCGACTCGCGCTCGCTGATGACGCACCCCGCCTCGACCACGCATTACGGCGTCACGCCCGAGAAGCGCGAGGAGATGGGTGTCACCGAGGGATTGCTCAGGCTCAACGTGGGGCTTGAGGACCCGGCGGACCTTATGGCTGACCTCGATCAGGCGCTGGGGCGGGTGGGCCTATGAAGACGACGGCCATGAAGTCGCTGTTTCCCCACGCGGCAGAGACCGACGGCGTGATCGTGCGCGTGTCGGTCAGCTACCTGCCCGAACAGTCGGAGCCGCGGCGTGGGCGCTGGTTCTGGGCCTATCATGTCCGCATCGAGAATGAGGGCAGGCAGGCGGTGCAGCTGCTCACCCGGCACTGGGTCATCACCGACGGGCGCGGCGCGCGGCATTCGGTGGAGGGCGAGGGCGTGGTCGGCGAGCAACCGCTGATCGAGCCGGGCGGCAGCTTCGATTACGTTTCCGGCTGCCCGCTCGCGACGCCGACCGGGCACATGCAGGGCAGCTATCGCGTGATCGGCGAAGATGGCGCGCGGTTCGACGTGGCGATCCCCAAATTCGCGCTGGTCGCCCCGGCGGTGGCGAGTTGAAAAGCATAGGGGCCAAACAAAATCCGTTTGCCCTGAGCGAAGTCGAAGGGCGGGCAGCCGTGGAACGTGTTGCCGTGCTTCGACTTCGCTCAGCACGAACGGAGATTGGCAACGCTCTGGCAGGACGTTTGGGGTGAAGCGCACCCACCTGCCCCTCAACGGCCTCCGCGTCCTCGACGCGGCCGCGCGACACCTTTCCTTTACCCGCGCCGCCGACGAACTCGCGGTGACGCCCGCCGCGGTCGGGCAGCAGGTGCGCGCGCTGGAGGAGACGCTGGGCGTGGTGTTGTTCCGCCGTACGACGCGTGGGCTGGAGCTGACGCCCGAAGGCGAGGCGGGGCTCGTGTCGCTGCGCGGCGGCTTTCTCCAGTTCGAGGAAGCGGTGCGCGCGATGCAGGCGGGGCAGTCGTCCAAGTCGCTCACCATCGCCGCGCCGCGCGACGTTACGGAGAAGTGGCTGATGCCGCATCTGGCCCGGCTGGCGCGGGGCGATGGCGAGCTGCGTTTCCTCCTCGTCGCGACCGATGGCGAGCCAGACTTCACCGAGGCCAATCTCGACCTCGCGATCCGCTGGGCCGACGGTCCGGGCGATTGCGAGGGCGAGGCGCTCGAGTCGGAGGGGCTCGTGACGGTTGTCGGGTCGGATGGAGCGGCGAATGCGTCCGCGATCAGCTGGCCCGGCTCGCCCGAGGATGTCGGCGCGCCCGTCCGGGTCGCCGACGCGGGGCTGGCGATCGACGCGGCGGCGGAGGGGCTCGGCCGCGCGACCGTACCCGAGCTGCTTGCACGGCGGGATCTCGCGGCGGGGCGGGTGCGGGCGCTGGGCGAGCCTCGACCGTCTAGGCTCGGCTATTGGCTGGTCGCGCCGCTCCCGCAGTGGCGGCAGAAGAAGGTGCAGGCGCTGGTGGATGCGCTGGCCGGTTAAGGTGCTTGCCGGGTGAGCGTCGCTGTGCTGCTATGCTCGGCGCAGATAATCGGGGGGCATCCATGGACACGAACGACCGGGCGGACCTGCTCCGCTCGCAGCTGATGTACGACGCGAACCGCAAGTCGGCGGGGGTCGCCTATCTGCTGCTCATCTTTCTGGGCGGTTTCGGCGCGCACCGCTTCTATCTGGGCAAGACCGGGACCGCGGTCGGGCAGCTCGCGCTATCGCTGCTGGGCTGGCTGACGGTCATGATCGGGGTCGGCTTTCTGTTGCTGGCGGCGCTGGGGGTGTGGCTCATCGTTGACCTGTTCCTTGTTCCCTCGATCGCGCGAGAGCAGAACATGGCGCTGGCGCACGGGCTGACCGAGACCGGCGACGTCGCTTATCGGCGCTGAGGATGGTGGACCGCGGCGAGGCGGCGACGTTGGCGGCGTACCGCCGCGCCGCGGCGCGGGTGGCGCGGCCGTTACGGATCGCGGGGTTGGCGCTGGCGGTGCTGGCCGTGGTGCTGGCCGTGGTGCTGGCCGCGTGGCCCGGCCTGCCCGTGGCGGTACCGCTTGCGGTCGCCGGGGCCGCGCTGCTCCACCTGCTCGCCGCGATCAGCGTGCGGCTGCGTCGGCCGAAGCGGCGAGCGTCAGCGCGCGGTTCATCAGCGTCGCGAAGCTGAGCACGGGCGTGTCCGCGTCCGCGCGGTGCCAGTTGCCCGTCACCGCCAGCCAGCGGCCCGCGCGGGTGCGGACGAGGTAGTTGAGCGTCACCACACCCGGCTCCGACCCGCCCTTGAACCCGACATAGCCGAATCGCGCCGCCGTCGCCGCGTCGGTGCCCGGGTTCACCGCGAGGATCGCGCGCGCGGTCGCGTCGCCATGGACGCGCAGCCAGTCGAGCGTGCGCGCCATGTCGGCGGGGCTGGCGAACCACTCGACGGTCTCCGACGCGACCGGGCGGTCGGCGAAGATCGACGCTAACAGCGTGGCCTCACTGAACCGCTGATTGGTGAGCAGCCGCCGTCGCTCCGTCAAGGCCGCATGCGCCCACGCCTGTGTCAGCGCGGGGTCGCCCTTGATCACGAACGCCTCGCGCGTGCTGAGGAACGGCATGTCGCGCGCGGGGTCGGCGACGCCCGTCGCGCGTACCGCCGCCTCGACCCGCTCGCGGCCCAGCACATGCAGCAGCGTGTCGGCGGCGGTGTTGTCGCTGATCGAGATCGCGAGCGTGGCGAGCGTCTGCAGCGTCATCGGCGTGCCGGTCGGCCAACTCTGCGTGATGCCGGAGGGCAGCGACGGCGGCCCGAGCGGCACCACGTCGCTCCAGCGCCGTTGGCCCGCGCTGACCTGTCGCGAGGCTTCCGCGACCAGCCAGAGCTTGAACGCGGAGCCGAGTGGGGCGGGAGCGTCGCCGCGCCACTCGGCCAAGGGGCGCGGTTCGCCCGTGCCGAGCGCGTACACCCCGAACCCGCTCGTGCCCGGTAACGCGCGAAAGTCGGCGGTGAGCCGCGCGAAGCTGTCGTCGCGCAGCGTCGTGCCGGTGATGCGGAGCCCGATGACGCGGTGCGGCGGGGCGGGGTCGACGACCAGCTCGACCGCCGCCGTCCCGCGCTCATACCCGACCGTCAGCCGCGCGGCGTAGGGGCTGGCCGGGGTGATCGCCTCGACCCGCTGCGGCGCGCCGAGCGCGGCCCGCAACTGCGCCTCCACCGCCGCCAGCTGTGCGGGCTGGACCGCTTCGGTGAAGACGGGCGCGAAGTAATCGGGCGTGTCCCGGCCCGCGAGCACCCCGACCAGCTCGCCCGCGCGCTCGGTCAGCGCCGGATCCGCCACCTGCGCGGCGACCGGAGCTGCCCGCGCCAGCGCCGCCGCGAGCGCAAGGCGCGCCGCCCGCCTCAGTTCTTAAGCTTCCAACCGCGCCGGAGCAGCGTGTAGCAGAGCAGCCCCAGCGCGACGTCCAGCCCCAGCACCACCGCGCCGCCGAGCAGCACCGGCGAGTCGGCGACGCCGAGGAATCCGAACCGAAAGCCGGAGATGATATAGAAGAACGGGTTCACATGGCTGAACGCCCGGAACGCGGGCGCGAGGTGCGTGACCGAGTAGAAGGTGCCCGACAGCAGCGTCAGCGGCGCGATCGCGAAACTCTGCACGGCGGCGGCATGGTCGAACTTCTCCGCCCAGATCGAGGTCAGCACGCCGACCAGTGCGAGCAGCACCGCGCCCCACAGCCCGAACCACAGGATCGCGAAGGGCTGCACGGGCGTGACATGCACGCCCGGCCACAGCGCCATTGCCACCCACACCGCCGCGCCGACGCACGCGGCGCGCGTCACTGCGCCGCCCACCATCGCCGCCAGCAGCTCCGCGCTCGACAAGGGCGGCATGAGGTAATCGACGATCGTCCCCTGGATCTTGCCCACCAAGAGCGAGAAGCTGGCGTTGGCGAAGGCATTCTGGAGCATCCCCATCACGATCAGCCCGGGCGCGATAAAGTCCGCGAACGGCACGGTGTCCGCGCCGACGCGCACCGGCTGGCGCCCGCCGGTCGCGACGGTGAAGATGATCAGGAACAACAGCGTGGTGATCGCGGGTGCCCAGATCGTCTGCAGCTGCACCTTGAAAAAGCGGCGCACTTCCTTGACATAGAGCGTCTTGAGCCCGCCCCAGTTTACTTGCCGGATCACCGGTACGCCGGGGGCGGCGCGGATCGCCGAAGTATTTACGCCGAAGGGGGGTTGGCTGCTCATCGCGCATTCGCGTAACCGCCGCCGCCGCCGCCCGCAACCCGGCAGGGAAGAACAGCTATGATGACCTGGACCGACGAGCGGATCGAGACGCTCAAGAAGATGTGGGAAGCGGGGCAGACCGCCAGCCAGATCGCGGAGGAGCTGGGCGGGGTGAGCCGCAACGCGGTGATCGGCAAGGCGCACCGGCTTGAGCTGCAGGCGCGCCCCTCGCCGGTGAAGCCGAACGAGCCCGCCGCGGTGCCGCCCGCGCCCGAGCCGGTGATCGCGGCTCCAGAGCCTGAGCCGGAACCGGAGATTGAGCCCGAGGTCGTGGCCGATACGGTGGAAGCCGACGAGGAAGACGTTCCCGCACCGGTCACCACGCAGGCGATGCCCGCGCGCGAGCCGGTGTTGCGCTCTGTCGGCCCGGGCGGCTTCCTGCGTCAGGCACCCGGCGAGCAACAGCCGCCGATCGCGCCGGCGCCGCCGCGTCGGCTCGTCCCCGCCAAGCCGTCAGCCGACATCGCGGGCAAGACCGGGTTGCTCGATCTCAACGACAAGATCTGCAAATGGCCGCTCGGCCACCCGGGTGAGCCCGACTTCCACTTCTGCGGCGAGAAGGTGAACCCGGGCTTCCCCTATTGCGTCGACCATTGCGGCCACGCGTACCAGGCGCAGCTCCCCCGCCGCGACCGCCGCGCGCCCCCGCTACCGTTCGGAGGCCCGAGAGCGCGGTAGTCTCGCCTCCCCACCGTTCGTGCTGAGGAGAGACTGAGCGGAGCGAAGGCTCGTCTCGAAGCGCCAGGGGGTGAGTAATTGGACTGTGCTTCAAGACGCCGCTTCGACTTCGCTCAGTCTCTCCTCAGCACGAACGGAGTAGCAAGTTTCACAACCCCTTCCCGTACACGACATAGACCTTGTTGACCCTGCTCTGGATCGTCTCCGCGATCGACCGCATTCCCTGATTGTCTTCGAGAATCCAGCCGATTTCGCCCCGGCTCGCGCCATAGCGCTGTACCGAGGCGCGGCGGATATATTCGATCATCATGAAGGCGAGCTGCGACGC
>CAXTTU010000231.1:0-5591 GCA_964247225.1 uncultured Sphingomonas sp.
GTCCTGCCTCGCCAAGCGCATGGGCGAGGCGGCGGGTCAGCTCGCCCAGCCAGTGCGCGATCGCCTCGGGCGTCGCGATCGGCTCGGCGAAGCGCTGGGTGACCGCGATCGGGGTCGGCGGCGTCACGGGATGGAGCGGCTCGGGCGCGCGACCGAGCGCCTGGTCGAGGCGGGTGACGATCGCGGGGCCGAACCGGCGCACGAGCGGCGCGCGCGGAAGTTGAAGAAGTTGACCTACCGTCCCCACGCCGAGCCGGGCGAGCAGCTCGAGGCTGGGCGCGTCGAGGCGCAGCGCGTGGACGGGGAGGGGGGTGAGCGCGGCGGGATGCTCGCCGGGCGAAGCGATCACGATCTCCTGCGCGCCGAACCGCGCCAGCGCCCAGGCCGCGCCCGCGCTGTCCGCGACCGCGACCCGCGCGGCGACCCCGCGGCGGGCGAGCAGGCGGTGGAGGCGGCGCAGCATCCGCGCCTCGCCGCCGTGGAGATGCGCCACCCCGGTCAGGTCGAGGAACAATCCGTCCGCGTCCGATACCGCGACGGCGGGCGTCCAGCGGCGTGCGAGCAGGTGCGCGAGCGCCAGGAGGTCGGCGCGGTCGCCCTCGTGGTCGGCATCGCGCACGTCTAATCCCGGCACCTGCACCCGCGCCTGCGTCAGCGCGATCCCGGGCACTAGGCCGAGGGAGCGCGCGTAGGGGCAGGCGGCGGCGATCTCGACCCGCGCGCCGACCTTGTGGACGGTGACCAGCGGCGGCTGTCCCGTGACCGGAACGGGCGGTGCTTCGTGCTCCGGCGCGTCGGGACACACGCGCGACACCAGGCTGCCCATCGTGCGACCGGTCTGGAAGAAGCGGCCTTCGCCATAGCTCGGCGCGGTGGGCTCGCTCTTGCCGTGGTTGTCGGGGTGGGGGCCTTCGCCGGGGAACTGCACCGCGGGCATCAGCGCGAGCTGGGCGAGGTTGGGCGCGGCGATGTAGCCCGCCTCGCCACCATGCCCGTCGCGCGCACTTCTGTTCGGGTCGCGCTTGCGCGCGTTGGGTTTGGGCGAGCGCATGGCGCGGCGAACGACCACATCATCGCCGGGGCCGTGAACGGGCGGCACCGCTGCGGCGCGGGCGAGCGACGGCCTGTCCGGCACCTCGTTACGATAGCGATCGCGCCCCCGCGCGCCCGTGCCGACCCCGCGCGCCGCCCCTTCGACGCCGCCTGCGGCGTCGCTCAGGACATGCTTGGCAGGCGCGTCCTCGCCGGGAAATTGGAGCGGGGGCTGGTGACGACCGCCCGGCGACGCGCCCGCCTCGTCGGGCGGCATCGGGCGGAAGGGCGATCCTAGCACCTCGCTGCGCCGCGACAGCTCGCCAAATGAGGGACGCTGGTGTGCGGGCAGCGCCGCAATCGCCGCTTCCACTTCGGGCGACAACGGGCGACCGCTGCGGCCGCCCGGTTTGAACGGGTGCTCGGCGGCTTCGGTGCGCCGCGACAGCTCGCGCAAGACAGCGGGCGGCGCGACCCGTTCCTCGGGCGGACGCGACAGGCCGCGGCGGAACGGCCCTTCCTTGAACGGGTTCTCCGCCGCCTCGCTCACCCGGCCGAGCTCACGCTGCGGCGGGCGGCGGTGCGCGGGGAGCGCAGCAACCGCCGCCTCCACCTCCTCGCGCGAGTCGGCGAGCCCGCTGCCGCCCGTGTCGGGGTCCGAGCGTGCCCAGCGCGCGCCGGGTCGCCAGCCGCCCTCCTTGGGAACGGAGCAATGCGCCGCACGCTCGACCGCCGCGACCTCGCCGATCGCGTCGAACGGCGCCCGCGCGGGCTCGCCTGTTGGCGCGTTCGCCGAGCCGGCAGGCTGCGCCTGCCTCGCGACCGCGCTAGCCGACGGCGTATGTGCGCGCTCCGCCCGCCGCACCCGGTCGATTGACCAGTTGGGCAGGTAGAGCGAGGCGACCCGTTTCATCCGAAGCCTCCACAATCATGTCGAAAGGATCGCCGCCGCGCTGGCGGACCAGCGACAGGGCCCAATGCGCCGTCCCGAGCCCCTCATGGGGCAGCGGCGCGGACGGCGCGCCCGCGACGCGCCAGCGGGTGACGGCGTGCGAGGGGACCTCGAGCGGGTCCGCCCCCTCGCGCCCGTGCTGGCGCAGCAGCAGCGCGATCGTGCGCCCGCCCTCCGCCGCCAGCTGCAATCGGCGGGTGGCAGGGGTGGACACGCGCCGCGCCTCGCCGATCACCGCGCCCAGCCCGCGATGGCGCAAGCCTTCCTCCATCAGCGCGAGCAGCTCCGCGTCGTCGCGCGCCTCCGCATACAGCACGCGCGTGGGGTCGAGCCCCGCCTGGTACAGGCCCGGCGCGAACAGGTCGCGACGGCGCACCACCCACAGCACCGGCCCCCAGGCGCGCGCGGCGATCCCGGCGATGAACAGCACCGCCGCCGCGTCGTCTCCCCAATGCGGCCCCGCCGCCGCGACCTCATGCAGCGCGTCGAGCCTGAGCCCGCCGCCGCCGAGCCGTTCGTCGAGCGCGCCGACCCCGAACGGCAGCACCGGCCGCCGACGATGCCCGTCGCCCTCGATCGCGCGAAGCGTCTCACGCAGCTCGGCCAGTTGGGGGGAGGGGATGGGCAAGGGCGGAGGACTCGCGACGGGACTCGGGAACGGCAATTGTTCTCCTTTTGTTCCCTATCGCTTACTCGAGTCAATGCATCTCGGCGCGTGGTCGGCGTATCACAAACAGACGACGATCCTAGCGCCGTCCCGAAGTGGCACCAACGAGGGTAGCGGAGCCAAATTCCTTGGCATAGGATCGGATCAGCAGGAGAGCTTGCCCATGACTATCTGGATGCGATGCGGTTCGACGATCGGGCTGCTGCTGGGACTTGCGGCGGCGGCGACCGCCTGCGGCCAGTCGGCCAGCGCACCCTCGACGCGCGCGAGCGCACACGCTTCGGTCGACACGCCCGCGACCTGGTCGGGTCGCTACGGTTATGAGTTTGGCGATGGCTGCAACGCCGCGGGGACCGGCGTGACTGTTAGCTACCGCCTCACCTTGGCTCCCGGTATGTGCCGATTTACCGCGCAGGGCTATCAGACGGACGACACTATCCTCTGCACGGCGGCACCACATGCCAATGCGACCGACATCCGTTTCAAAAGCTATGGTGACGGCAAGCTGACGGATAAATACGGCAATCCGGAGTACGCGGTCGGCGATCACCTTTTCATGCTGGAGCATGACGGTGCGCGCCTGTTGACCACCTGGAAAGGCTATCCGCTGCCGGACGACAAGCCGCATCCAAAAGGGGTGTATTTCAAGCGATTAGGGTAAGGAGAACGGGGTATGGCGGCATTGAAGGGCTCGGTCGGGCATGGCGGGCGCAACAACCGCAACGACGTCCGCACCGTGCAAGAACTGCTGAACCGATACCGATCGCGCCGTGCTCCTCTGCTCAAAGTTGATGGCGTGGGTCGGGCAACATACACTCGCCGCGATCGGGGCGTTTCAGACGATGGTAGTTCACCTCCGCCCTGCGGACCACCGCGTAGATCCGGGCGGACCCACGTTACGCGCGCTGCTCGCCTTTCCGACACCGCCCGCGCCGCCTCCGCAAGTAACCACGGCTGCGGCCTCCTCACCGCGCGCGTCCGTCCGCCCCCCACGGACCCTGCCGTCCCACACGGCCTTGCGCCCGCCCCCGCCCCAAGCGATTTCGCCCGCCCCTGTTTCCGCATCGGCGGGCACCCCCATTGCCTGGGGTGCCAAAGTGTCGCCCGGGTTCAAGCGCAAGGCGGTGGAGATTGCGCAGGATCTTGCCATCTCGACCGATTTCCTGATGTCCTGCATGGCATTCGAGAGCGGCGAGACGTTCAGCCCGTCGATCCGCAACGCGGCCGGATCGGGCGCAGTGGGCTTGATCCAGTTCATGCCGTCCACCGCGCGCGGCCTGCACACCAGCACCGAGCAGCTGGCCAGCATGACGGCAGAGCACCAGCTCGATTATGTGGCGCGATATTTCAATCCTTATCGCGGGCGAATCCGTACAATCGAGGACATCTACATGACGATCCTCTACCCGGCAGCGATCGGAAAATCCGAGGACCATGTGCTGTTCAGCAACCCAAGCCGGGCATACCACCAGAATCGCGGACTGGACGCTGATCGCGACGGAAACGTCACCAAATATGAGGCTGCGGCGGCGGTGCGGGCCAAGTACCACAAGGGCCTGCGCCCCGGTTATCTCGGTTGACCGAACATACTGCTCCGGCAGCGCCGATTCTGATGGTCAACTACCCTTGATCGGGCGCACCGCGTCGATCTTGCGCAGGTCGAGCCGGAACGCGCCCTCGCTCTCGTCGACCACGTCGATATATTCGTGGTCGTCGAGGATGTCGCCCCGCTGGTAGCTCCGCCCCCCGATCGCCTGCGTCGCGAGCAGCGTGTCAAGCCCGTTCACCGTCACCGTCAGCCGGAACTCCCCCGCCGCGCGCCACGCCGCGAGCATGGCCGACCCCTCCTCCAGCGAGTGCACGAGCAGCCAGGCGAGCCCCATCAGCGGGTTGACCGAGCGCGTCAGCGGCAGCTCCACCAGTCGCCGGAACACGCGCCCGTCGGGCAGATCGACGCGCTCCAGCCAGCTCATCTGCGCGCTGACATCCGCGAGCGGGCGCGCGCGGGTCGAGGCGAGCCGCACCATCAACGCGCGCGCGCCGTCATACTCGCCGATCACCGCCCTGGTGCTGAACACGAAGCTGTTGCGCGGGCGCGAGAAGCGCGAAAACACCAGCCCGGTGATCGTCGCCGAGTAGAAGATGCCGAGCAGGATCTCGATCGCCGCGACCGCGTGCCCCGCATGGGTCGCGGGTGCCATGTTGCCATAGCCCACCGTGCCGAGCGTCTCGACCGAGAAGAAGAACCCGTCGACCAGCGATCCGCGCGTCATCCCGCCGATCGCGCCGGGGAGCAACGCGTACACCGCCCCGAAGGCGAGGTTGATGAGGACGAACACCAGCGACACCCACCCGACGAACGCGGGCCAGCTCATCTCCATCGTGTGGTAATACAGGTCCCCCCATGCGGACGGGGTGCCGAGCTTGATCGCGCGGAAACCGCCGAGGTCGATGGTGCGCTGGCGGGGCATGAGGGAGGTGGTCGCGCGGGGAAGGGGGCGCGTCAAGGTTGGGAGGTAGAAGGTGGCGCGGGCGAAGCCCGCGCTGACGTCAGTCGCTTCGCGCTGGCCGATCCGCGCCGAGTCCTGGTGCAGCTACGCTGCAACAGGCCGGCTGGCGGATGGTGCCCAGGGGCGGAGTTGAACCACCGACACGACGATTTTCAGTCGTCTGCTCTACCACTGAGCTACCCGGGCGTGCCCATCGCTGGACGCGCGGCGGTCCCTAATCGTGGTCGCGGTCGTTGTCCAGCCCGTCCGCGCTTGCCGGGTCGCCATGGGCGGGGATGCGATAGCCTTCGCCCAGCCATTGCAGCAGGTCGCGGTCGCGACAGCCACGGCTGCAGAACGGCGCGTGCGCGGGGACGGGGGGCTTGCCGCAGATCGGGCAGGGCGTTTGCTTCATCACTGGCTTCCGGCTTGGACGTGCCCGCCCCAGATG
>CAXTTU010000232.1:0-5538 GCA_964247225.1 uncultured Sphingomonas sp.
GCCCGGCCCTGCGCGTTCCGGCCCGCCGCCCGGGGCCGCGCCGGGTGCGCCTTGCGCGCCGGTGGTGGAGCCCGCATTGGGCGAGGTGTCGCCACCGCCGCCCGGGCCGCGGCCCCCGCCCCCGAACGGCCCGCGTCCGGGCGGGAACAGCCCCGCAAACGGGTTGGGCCCGGTGCCGTTGCGAAACGCCTCGAACTGCTTCTGAAGCTTCGACTTCAAGGGGATCGAGAAGTCGAACCCATAGCGCAGCTCTTCCGTGTCCGAGCGCGCGAAGTTGATCGGGCGCGCGTCGACACGGGTCAGCATCCCGCCCGCGTCGCGGGTGAAGCGGTCGGGGAACGCTGCAACGATCGCCCCCGTCGCGCTGGGGAACGCCGCGATCGGGTCGTCGGTGCGGGTACGGATGTAGTTGGCGATGATCGTCAGGTCGCGCTTGGCGAACGGCTTGGCGGTCAGCCCGAACTTCACCACGTGCCGGTCGTCGCGCCCGAGCAGCGGATTGCCCCCAGTGACGCGCGTCACCGTCACATTCTGCCCGGTGGTGAAGTCGAACACGCGCACCCCCGGCGTGGTGATCTGCGGGTCGCCCAGCTGGTTCTGCGTCGGCGCGTCGCGCTGGTCGGTGACGGAGGCGATGAAGCGCAGCGGCACGATCGGCGACCAGTTCGCGCCATAGCCGATCGTGGTCAGCGTGCCGAAGTCCGACAGCTGGTTGACCGCGACGTTCACATTGGCCGACAGGTCGCCGATCCGGTCGAGAAAGCCGGTACGACGGCTGCTGATGGGCACGTCGACATTGACCTGGCCGTTGACGATGCTGCGCCGCTCGCTCGCGGCCTGGTATACGCCGAACCGGGTCGAGTCGCTGGTGATCGTGTTGATCGAGCCGCCCGCATGGACCGAGGTGGACAGCGGCCCGCCCGGCAGCTCGATGATCGGCCCCGAGACGAGCGCGTCGACATTCGCCGCCACCAGCCGCGAATAGGCGGTGTTGGACGCCGCCGGGCCGACCAGTGCGCCCGGCACGATCGGGCCGAACGGGTTGGTGCCCGGGTCATTGCGGTTGAGCGCCGCCTGCAGTGCGGTGGCGTTCACGCCGACATCGGTGAACGAGCGGGTATCGGTGCGGTCGTAGTTGCTCGTCAGCGACCAGCGCCACCGGCCCCGGTCGCCGTTGAAGCTGACGCCGAGGTGCCCGTTCACCGTGCTCGTGTCCTGCTCGAGCGGCTGAAACCCGGACAGCGCGCGATCGACCGTGACGGGCGCGCCGAACGGATTGAACGGGTTCCCCTGCGGCAGGGCGAGCGCGAGCGGGACCAACCCTTGCTTCGACAGGCTGTCCGTCGCCTCCAGCCGCCCGTTGACCGTCGCGCTCACCCGGCCGATGCCGGTCGCGTAGACGCTGTTGAGGCTGAAATCCTGCGTGGCGGGCAGCAAGGTGCGGTAGGGGGAAGGATCGGTCACCGTCGCGGGTGTCGCGGCAAAGGCGGTGAACGGCTGAGCCCCGGTCGCAGCGGCACCGGGGACGCCATAAACGCCGCCCGTACCGGTTACGACATTGCCAGGGATCGAGAAGTTGGTCGGCTGCGACACGATGTTGCGGTCGCTTTCGAGCAGCTCGTTGCTCTCCTGATAGCGGGCATGGAGGTTGAAGCGGCGACCGTTGTTGATGTGGAGCAGGTCGAGCTGGCCGTCGGGGCTGACCCGCGCGCCCTCCGTCGCCACCCCCGCCGCGCCCTCGGCGGTGACCGCACGGAAGCGGCGGCGCAGCACCACGTTCACCACCCGCTGATCGGCGGGATAGCCATATTTGAGCGCCACTTCCTCGGGCAGGATGTCAACGCGCTGGATCGCCTCGGTCGGGATATCGCGGATCTCGGCGAAGCTGCCGATCCGGCGACCGCTGAGCAGCACCACAGGCGCGCCCCCCGAGCCGCGGTCGCTGCGCGTCTGCGGGCTGAGTTCGGTGAGGAGGTCCGACAACGAACTCACGCCATAGGAGCGGATGTCGGCGGGGCTGAGCTGCTCCTCGGGCGGGATGTCGCCGATCACCGCGCCCGGCTGCGTCCGCTGGCCGCGGACAACGATGTCGCCTGCCTCGCCCGCATCGTCCTGCCCCGCATCCTGCGCCTGCGTTG
This sequence comes from uncultured Sphingomonas sp., assembly GCA_964247225.1. Lineage (GTDB taxonomy): Bacteria > Pseudomonadota > Alphaproteobacteria > Sphingomonadales > Sphingomonadaceae > Sphingomonas. The sequence continues at coordinate 2,139 of CAXTTU010000232.1, forward strand.
CCTGGGCGGGGGCGGTCGCCGGGCGCGCGGGCGCGCCCTGCTGCGCGGCGAGCGCGGTGGGCAGGGAGACGAGCGACAGGCCGAGGACGCGCAGGCGCATGGGGAGCTTTCAATCGGGGAAGCGCGCGCCGCTAACGGGCAATTGTCGCAAAATTGTGCCCGATGCGCGAGATGGTGCGTTCGGGGCCGCATCTCGTAGATGGGAGGCAGTGATGATCAGGCTTTACGGCTGGGGCACACCCAACGGGCTCAAGATCCCGATCATGCTGGAGGAGGTGGGCCTTCCCTACCAGATCACCCGCGTCGACATCGGCAAGGGCGAGCAATTCGCGCCCGACTTCCTCGCGATCTCCCCCAACAACAAGATCCCGGCGATCGTCGACGAGGACAACGGGCAGACGTTATTCGAGAGCGGCGCGATCCTCACCTATCTCGCCGACAAGACCGGACAGCTGCTCGCGCGCGAAGGACCGGCGCGCTGGGCGGCGACCGAGTGGCTGCATTGGCAGATCGGCGGGCTGGGCCCGATGCTGGGACAGCTCGGCTTTTTCGCGGTCCGGTCGGAGGAGAAGGCGCCGCTCGCGATTCAGCGTTTCTCGGAGGAGGGCGAGCGGCTGCTCGGCGTGCTCGAGCGGCGGCTGGCGCAGGTCCCGTTCCTGGCGGGCGACGACTATTCAATCGCCGACATCGCCGCCTTCACCTGGACCCGCGCGACACGGTCGATGCTCAAGGAGCCGCTCGCCAAGGCGATCAAGGACGCGCCCGCCACCGACCGCTGGCTCGCCGCGATCGAGGCACGACCTGCGGTGGTGAAGGGACTCGCCGCCTATAGCTAGGCGGCCGCTTCGGCGGGCATGCGATGCAGCGCGCAAAGCTTGTTGCCGTCCGGGTCGCGCAGATAGGCGAGGTAGAGCTTCATCGGGCCCATCTCGCGCACGCCGGGCGCGTCCTCGATCGCGGTGCCGCCATTCTCCACGCCCGCCCGGTGCCACGCGTCCGCCTGCTCGGGCGTCATCGCGAAGCCGATCGTCGAGCCATTGCCGTGCGTCGCGGGCTCGCCGTTGATCGGCGGCGTGACGAGAAAGGTAGCGCCGTTGTGAACATAGGTCAGCCGCCCGCGCGGGTCGATGCTGCCCGCGCGACCACCCATGGCGGTGAACAGCGCGTCGTAGAAGCGCTTCGATCGGGCGATGTCGTTGCTGCCCACCATCATGTGACTGAACATCTGGTTCTCCTTTGCGCCCGGATACATGGGTCTCGATCACCCTGCCAGCCGTTATTGCGACCGGTCCGGTCCCGTGTTAGCTCGTCCGAGTCGACGCCGCCGGACGAGCCGGCGCGACGGATGAGGAAGTGGCGATGGATCGGCATGAAATCCGCCTGAACGAGGGCCATTTCGGGCACCTTTGCGCGCTGACCGGGCTTGCGCTCGCGGTGTCGCTGGGCGTGCTCGCGATGCTGATGTAGCACCGGCGCTCGACCGGCCTAGTTACCGCGCGGCAACATGGATTGCCGCGCGGGCGGGAGCGTGACCATCGCATCCGCGTTGGGGGGCAATGCGGACGATCGAGGTCACCGGGCTCGCCAAGACGGTTGGGAATGCGCGCGCGCTGTTCAGCGGGCTCGATCTCGCGGTCGGCGCGGGCGAGCTGGTTGCGCTGGTCGGCGAGTCGGGCGTCGGCAAGTCGACGCTGCTCAACATCCTCGCCGGGCTCGACGACGCGGACGCGGGCGAGGTGCGCGTCGAGGGCGTCGCGCTCGGGCCGCTCGACGAAGCGGGGCGGACGCGGCTGCGGCGCGAGCGCATCGGCTTCGTGTTCCAGGCCTTTCACATCCTGCCTTATCTGACGCTACGCCAGAACGTCGCCTTGCCGCTCGCATTGGTCGCGCCCGACGCGCCGGCGGCGCGGACGCGCGCGGGCGAGATGCTCGATGCGGTGGGCTTGGGCGACCGGGGCGAGGATTATGCGCGCGACCTGTCGGGGGGCGAGCTGCAGCGGGTCGCGATCGCGCGCGCGCTGGTGCATCGCCCCGCGCTGATCCTCGCGGACGAGCCGACGGGCAACCTCGACCCGGAGACCGCCGATCGCGTGCTGAGCCTGTTTGCCGAGGCGGTGCGCGCGGGCGGCGCGGCGGGCGTCATGGTTACGCACTCCGCGGCGACGGCGGCGGTGGCGGACCGGGTGTTGACGCTGACCCGGACCGGGCTGATGCCGGGTGGCTGAGGCCGGGCTGCTCCAGTCGCGGCTGGCGCTTGCCTGGCTAATCGCGGGCGAGTGGCGCTGGCACCCGGCGCGGTTCCTGGCGACGGCGGTGGCGATCGCGGTCGGGGTGGCGCTCGGCTTTGCGGTGCACCTCGTCAACGGCTCCGCGCTCGCCTCGTTCGATCAGGCGGTGACGGGGGTCAACGGCGCAGCGGACCTGCAGGTGACGTCGGCGACCCCGTTGGGCTTCGACGAGCGCCTGTACCCGCGTGTCGCCACCACGGTCGGAGTATCGGATGCGAGCCCGGTCGTGTCGTTGAAGGCGGAAGCCGGGCGCGGTCGGTTCACGCTGCTCGGGCTCGACGTGATCCGCGCGGGGAGCGTGACGCCGAGCCTCGTGGGCCTGCGCCCCAGCGGCCCCGACCAGAGCGACGCGGACGTGTTCGCCCCCGACGCGCTGTTCCTGTCGCGCGCCGCGCTCGCCGCGACGGGGGCGAAGGTGGGCGATGCGCTCCCGGTCCATGCCAACGGGCGGACGGCCGCGTTGCGCGTCGCGGGCGAGCTGCCCGGGGTCGCGGAAGCGCAGGCGATCGGCGTCATCGACATCGCCGCCGCGCAATGGCGGTTCGGGCGGCTGGGGCGGCTCGACCGGCTCGACCTCAAGCTCGCGGACCGCGCCGTGGCCGAGCCCGCGATCCGGAGCATCCTCCCCGCCGACGCGGCGCTGTCGACGGGCGAGACGCAGGCGCGGCAGGGTGATGCGTTGAGCCGCGCGTACCGCGTCAACCTCGACATGCTCGCGCTGGTGGCGCTGCTGACCGGCGGGTTCCTCGTTTTCTCCGCGCAATCGTTGTCGGTGGCGCGGCGGTTGCGCGCGTTCGCGCTGGTGCGGACATTGGGGCTGCCCCGACGCGGGATCATCGCCGCGGTGACGCTGGAGGGCATGCTGATCGGCGCAATCGGCGCGGGCGCGGGGCTGGCGGCGGGGTACGGCATGGCTTGGGCAGCGCTGAGGTACTTCGGCGGCGACCTCGGTGCGGGCTATTTCGAAGGCGGCGCGCACCGAGTCGCATTTCAGCCGGGCGCAGCGGCGGCTGCCGGTGGACATGCTGCTGCCGCCCTCCTATCGGAAGGCCAACCCGGCCGACGCGCCGGTGGTGCTGCTGACGCTCTCGGGCGGCGACGTGCCGCTGTAC
>CAXTTU010000233.1:0-5504 GCA_964247225.1 uncultured Sphingomonas sp.
GGCTCGTCGTCGATCAGCATCAGCAGGCGCTGGCCGTTGCGCGTCATCGTGGCTCCCCGGACCCCATCGGGGGCAGCGATAGCCGGGGCGGGTAAAGGCACGCTTAAGCCTCGCGCGGCGTGCCGACGCTTCCGGGCTCAGGTCATTTCCGGACGGCGACCAGGACGCGAATGTCCTGGCGAACACACCACCATTCCACGCGCGGTTCGGCGACCCCCAAATTGCTGACCTCGTAACCGAGCCTGCCGAGACGCTCCCGCGTCGCCGCGGTTGGCGCGTCGTACATGCCGTGCGTTTCCACGATGATCACGCGCGGACGGACCAGCATCCTGTCCAGGATGATCGACTCCGCTCCCTCGCAGTCGAGCTCGAGAACGTCGCAATCGGGAATGGCTTCGGGCGAGATGACCGGCGCAGCGTCCGCGTGCTTGCCGTACACCCCGATCGCCTGCCCCACCGCCCCATAGCGAACCTCGACCCGGTCCGACATCGTGTTTCGTTGCAGTGCTTCGTTGATGATGGGCAGCTGCTCCTGCGCTGCCTCGAAACAGATTACCCGCCCGGTTCCGGAAAGCCGGGCCGCCAATATGGCGGTGATCCCTCCGCCCCCGCCGACCACCACCACCCTGTCCCCCGCGGTGACATGGCGCTTCAGCGCGACCACGAGCATCTCCTCGTAACCCGGTATGTCATCGACCTCATCGGGCCGGAAATTGCGCGGGAGCAGGTCGTCGAACCACTTCCAGTCGATGCTGCTCGCAACGCCGGCGTACAGGGCGGGGCGTCGGGCGGGCAGGAACGGCCGGACACTCCGCCGCCACGCCAGACCGGCGGCTCGCAGCGGAAGCGTCCGTAGGGAACCGAGTGCACGCATTGGTAAAACTCACGACGGAGACGGTCATCCGTCATGCCGCAGTCCGCAATGACCGGCAAGCCGATGTCTGGCCACGCCGTGAGCTGAGTCGGCGCCACCAAGGCGACGTTAAACGACCGGTCGGGCTTGAGGCCGCGGAACGGCGCGGTTAGACCTGATCCCGGATAACGACGCGATAGGACGGGACCATGGCCGACGACGCCAATCTGCAAGCGCATGTGAAGACCTATGACGGGCTGATCAACATGCTGTTCTACGGTGGGATTGCGGTGGCGGTGATCGCCGCGATCGTGATCTGGCTGATCGCGAAATAGCGTGAAGATCGCGGGGCTTCGCGAAACGGCGGCGGGCGAGCGCCGTGTCGCGGTCACGCCGGAGACCGCGCGCAAGCTGGTCGCGCTCGGGGCCGAAGTGGCCGTCGAAGCGGGCGCGGGCGAGGGTGCGTCGTTCGCCGACGCGGATTACGCCGCGGCAGGCGCGAGCGTGGGAACGCGGGCCGCCACGCTGGCGGGCGCGGATGTGATCCTGGGCGTGCAGGGGCCGGACCCGGCGACGCTGGCGGGCGCAAAGCCGGGCGCGTGGCTGGTTGCCTCGCTCAACCCCTTCGCCGAGCGGGCGCGCGTCGAGGGCTATGCCGCGGCGGGGCTGGAGGCGCTGGCGATGGAGTGGATGCCGCGCATCACCCGCGCGCAGTCGATGGACATCCTGTCCTCGCAATCGAACCTCGCAGGCTACAAGGCGGTGCTCGACGCGGCGGCGGAGTACGGCCGCGCCTTTCCGATGATGATGACCGCGGCGGGCACGGTCAGCGCCGCGCGCGTGTTCGTCATGGGCGTGGGCGTCGCCGGGCTGCAGGCGATCGCCACCGCGCGGCGGCTGGGCGCGCAGGTCTCCGCCACCGACGTGCGCTCGGCGACGCGCGAGCAGATCATGTCCTTGGGCGCGAAGCCGGTGTTCGTGGAGAACGTCGCCGGGATCGAAGGCGAGGGCGCGGGCGGCTATGCGGGCGAGACATCGCCGGAGTACAGGCAAGCGCAGGCGGCGCTGGTGTCCTCGCACATCGCCAGGCAGGACATCGTCATCACCACCGCGTTGATTCCGGGCCGCCCCGCCCCGCGGCTGATCTCCGATGCTCAGCTGGCGACGATGCGCCCCGGCTCGGTCGTGGTCGACCTCGCGGTGGAGCAGGGCGGCAACGTCGAGGGCGCGCGCGCGGGCGAGGTGGTGGAGCGGCACGGGGTCCGCATCGTCGGCCACCGCAACGTGCCGTCCCGCCTGGCGGCGGACGCGAGCGCACTGTTCTCGCGCAACTTGCTGAACTTCCTTACCGCCTTTTGGGACAAGGAGGCGGGGCGACCCGTGCTGCCCGAAGGAGACGAGATCGGCGAGGCGATACGGGTGACAAGGGGTGGGCGCGTGGTGAGCGGCAGGCTGGCGGGGTGAGAGACGGTGCCTTCCACCGCTGGTTGGAGCAGCGCTACCCGGTTGCAGCGGCGGCGACGCGCCTGAGCAATGTCCGCCGGGTGGAGTCGGCGTTGGGCGATCTGGACCTTGCATATGAGCACGACCAATTGAAAGGCGCGTTGGCTCGACTGGCCTATAGCCGGTCGGAACAGAAAGCAGGCGTGACGGATCGGAGCGGGATTGCGATCGACGGTGACATATACAACGGGCTCGCGACCTTGCGGACTGCGACAAAACTGTACCGCAGGTTTCGATCTGAGCCGGCTGCTGATCGGGAGTTTACGCATCCATGAACGCGCCCATCGACACCTTGGCATTCGCAGAGCGGTTCGAGCACGCGGGCTTCGATCACGAGCAAGCGAGGGCGCTCGCAGTTGCTTTCGGCGAGGCCCGTGAGAGCGCCCGCGACGGGCTCGTTACCAAGGCTGATCTGGACCTGAGCCTGGCGGAGCTTGAAGGCAGGCTAACCAAGCAGTTCGGGGATTTGGAGGTGCGGCTTACGCGCCATGTTGCCGATGTAGGCAAGGACGTCATGGGGCGGCTGTGGTCGGCGGTGACGATCATCGGCGGCGTCTCGACGGCGGTCGCCGCCGCGATCAGCGCGGGTGTGGCGCTGTTGCTGAAAGCTCACGGCTGAGGATCTGCGAATGGACTTCATCTCTATCCTATCCGTCTTCGTCCTCGCCTGTTTCGTCGGCTATTACGTTGTCTGGTCGGTGACGCCCGCGCTGCATACGCCGTTGATGGCGGTGACCAATGCGATCTCGTCCGTCATCATCGTCGGCGCGCTGGTCGCAGCGGCGGCACCTGCCATCGCGGGGGCGGGCGGGAGCGTGGCGAAGGGGTTGGGGCTGCTGGCGGTGGTGTTGGCGAGCGTCAACATCTTTGGCGGGTTCGCGGTGACGGCGCGGATGCTGGCGATGTATCGCAAGAAAGAACGGCCGGTCGCGAAGTGAGCGGCAGGCGGGGCAAGGGGGAGCGGTGATGCACGAGGCGGCGGTGAACCCGTGGGCGGCGCTGGCCTATCTGGTCGCGGGGGTGTGCTTCATCCTGGCGCTGCGCGGGCTGTCGAGCCCGGCGACGAGCCGGCGCGGCAACCGCTTCGGCATCGTCGGCATGACGATTGCCGTGGTGACGACGTTGGTGACGCATGTGCCGTTGACTCGGCTGCTAGCCGTCGGAACAGCGCCCGGATACGACTATCTTGCCCAGTTTGTCTTGGTTGACTGGGTGACGGTACTCGAAATCCTCGCCGCCATCGCCCTCGGCGCGGCGATCGGCCTGGTCACCGCGCGACGAATCGCGATGACCGCGATGCCGCAGCTCGTCGCCGCCTTCCACAGCCTTGTCGGGCTCGCGGCGGTGCTGGTGGGCGTCGCGGCGTACCTCAACCCGGCGGCGTTCGGGATCGCCGACTTGGTCGTGCCGATGATCGGCCAGCCCTTCGCGGTCATCCACCCGGTCAGCCGCGTCGAGATGGCGCTCGGCGTCGCGATCGGCGCAATCACGTTCAGCGGCAGCGTGATCGCGTTCCTGAAGCTCAACGGCAACATGGGCGGCAAGCCGATCCTGCTGCCCGCGCGCCACATCATCAATCTCGGCACGCTCGCTGCCATCCTCGCGCTGGTGGCGTACTTCGTCACCGACCAGAGTCCGGTCATCTTCGCGCTGATCGTCCTGCTGTCGTTTGCGATCGGCTTCCTGCTGATCGTGCCGATCGGCGGGGCGGACATGCCGGTGGTGGTGTCGATGCTCAACAGCTATTCGGGTTGGGCGGCGGCGGCGATGGGGTTCACGCTCCACAACTCGGCGATGATCATCACCGGTGCGCTGGTCGGCAGTTCGGGCGCGATCCTGTCCTACATCATGTGCCGGGCGATGAACCGCAGTTTCGTCAGCGTCATCGCGGGCGGGTTCGGCGCGGTCGCGGACGCAGGGAGCGGCGGGCAGGTGATCGACCGCCCGTGGAAGCGCGGCTCGGCGGAGGACGCCGCGTTCCTGATGGGCCAGGCCGAGCAGGTCGTGATCGTCCCCGGCTACGGCATGGCCGTCGCGCAGGCGCAGCATGTGCTGCGTGAGATGGGCGACAAGCTCAAGGAACAGGGCGTGCGCGTGAAATACGCGATCCACCCCGTCGCGGGGCGGATGCCCGGGCACATGAACGTGCTGCTCGCCGAGGCGAACGTGCCCTATGACGAGGTGTTCGAGCTCGAAGACATCAACGCCGAATTCGCGCAGACCGACGTCGCGTTCGTAATTGGCGCAAACGACGTCACCAATCCCGCCGCCAAGACCGACAAGTCCTCCCCCATCTACGGGATGCCCGTGCTCGACGTGGAAAAGGCTAAGACTGTCCTCTTCATCAAGCGGTCGATGGGCGGCGTCGGTTATGCTGGCATCGACAATGAGCTGTTCTATCGCGACAACACGATGATGCTGCTCGCCGACGCCAAGAAGATGGTGGAAGAGATCGGCAAGGCGCTGGGCTGCGCGTGGCCGAGGTGACGGGGATCGCCGCGCCCGATGCGCGCGCGCGGGCGGAGCGGACCGTGCGGCTTGCGGGCGGCACGGCAGGCGAGGTGATCGACTGGCGCGAAGCGTCCGCTTGGCTTGACGACGCCCCGCTCGGAGGCGTGCTGCTGGTCGAGGCAGACGAGGTCGACCCGGCGACTCTTGCCGCGGTGCTGCCGCGCATCGACGCTTGGGCGCGGGAGAACGCCGCCTCCGTCGTGGTCGCGATGGCGCTGGCGCAAGTCGACCTCGTCACCGCGATGCTGGCAGGCCCGCGCGTGCAATGGCTGTGCGACGCGAGCGAGCGCGAGCGGGTCGCCGCACTGGCGCTGGCGGGCGCTTCGGTCGCGGGCGGGCTCCACGACCCGGCACGCGACCCCGAGCACGCGGCGCGGCTCACCCGGCTGGCGGCGGAGGTGGCGCGAATCGCGGACACGCTCGCGGGGCTCGCCGATGAGGAAGCGCGCGGCGCGGTCGGCGAGCGGCGAAGGAGCTGGGGCGCACCGCCGGGCGACGTCGCGCTCGCCGTCTCCGCCGAGGAGGTGCGCGCCGCCATCCGCGCGCGGCGCTTGCGCGACCAGCTGTTCGGTGCGGGGCTGTTCGAGGACCCGGCCTGGGACATGCTGCTCGACCTGTTCGCCGCCGAGCTGGAGGG
>CAXTTU010000234.1:0-1141 GCA_964247225.1 uncultured Sphingomonas sp.
GGCGAGTGACAGCGGGCCGACCGCGAGCGGGTGCGCGAGTGCCATCGGGCGGACCGGGCGGGCGAGGCCGAACGCGATCGGCTCCTCCACCGCAGCACCGTCGAACCGCCCGCCGAGCGCGGCGGCCACCCTGACCGCTGCCTCTGCACCGAGAAAGGATCGCGGGATCCGCGGGGCGAAGCGAATGCGCAGCGGCACCGTGCCGACCGGCACCACCGCGAAGCTCGCGCCCCAATTGCCGAACAGGCCGCCGTCGTCGACCAGCGGCAAGATCACGGTACGCTCGCCGGGAACAGATGGCGGAGGTCGAAGCGAACCACCGGCTCCGGCACACCGCCGGGCCCGACCGCGCCATCGACATCGCGCTGATAGCGCCGCTCGTTCCAGGCGATGCGGCGCGAGAACGGCGGGACGCCCAACGCGATCTTGCACACCGCGGTGTGCGCCAGGATCAGCGTAGGCCCGACACGAATGGCAAAATCGAGCCCCCAATGTTTGCCCAACAACGGCGAGCCCGTGTGGAGCCCGGCGCGGGCCGCAAGGTCCGCGCCGATGATCGGAAAGGCGAGCGCGCCGGGGTCGATCCTGATCCGGGCGGGGACGCCGTTGACCTCACCCGCGATAACGCCGTCGCCCGCCACAACTCGCTCGCGCGGCGCGGGCTGACCCGCGCCGATAAGCAGCGCCGCCGTAATTGTCGCTCTTCTCTTCATTATTGCCCCCCATCTCGGCGATGCTCCCTCGCTCATGTGGCGAGAGCATGGCGTGGCCGGGTCACCCGCAGGTCAGCCGCACCTGCCGCGCGGGCTTGTCGAACACGATCGACGAACAGCGTGCGAGCGCGTCCGTGCCGAGCGTCAGCGTGCCGGGGCGGGGGCGGCCGGGGCGGGCGGTGACGACCACCTCGTCGGGGTCGACGGGCGGCGGCGGCGGCGTGTTCGCGTCGGGGATCGCGCTGGTGTCCTTGCCCTCCGCGGTGCGGACGCCGAGGCGGGTCAGCGACAAGGGGCCGACCACGAGTGGGCGCGCGAGCGTCAGGGGGCGAACCGGGCGCGAAACGCCGAATGCGATCACTTCCGCCTCCGCCGGGCCGGTGAACGTCGCGCCATACCCGGTCGCGATCCGGTTAGCGGTGCTCGCA
>CAXTTU010000234.1:1151-5488 GCA_964247225.1 uncultured Sphingomonas sp.
CCAGGAGCGCGCGACCCGGGGCGAGAAGCGGATGCGGAGCGGCAGGTCGCCGAGCGGGACCACCGCATAGCTCGGGCCCCGGTCATCGCTTGAGCCGACGTCGCCCAGCAGCGGCAGGGTGCGGGTCCGCTCGCCCGCGCGCGCGGGGCGGAGCTGGAAGCGGACCACCGGCTCGGCAAGACCGCCCGGCCCGATCACGCCATCGACATCGGCCTGATAGCGGCGCGCGTTCCACCCGACCCGACGCACGATCCGCGTGTCACCGAGCGCGATCGCGCCGGTCGCGGTATGCCCGGCGATCAACGTCGCGCCGACGGTGAAGGCATAGCTGAAATCGAGCCTGCCGCCCTCCAGCTCCGCGCGGCGGGCGAGGTCGGCATCGAGCATCGGCATGGCAAGCGCGCCGGGGTCGATGCGGAGCCGCGCGGGCGTGCCGTTGACCTGTGCCGCGACGACGCTGTCGCCCGTCACGACCCGCTCGCCCGACGGCGGGCCAGCGCCGAGCAGCGCCGCCGCGACCACCACCAACACCGCCTTTGCCATGCCGCGCCCTCCTGCCCGCGCCCTTGTAGCGCGGGCAGGAGCCTCAGTCGCGCGCGAAGCGGTCCGCGCGCTGGCCGAGCAAGGTCACCTCGACGCGGCGATTCTGCTGGCGACCTTGCGCCGTCGCGTTGCTGGCGATCGGCTCGCGCTTGCCATGGCCGGTCACCTCAAAGCGCGGGCGGTCCGCGCCCATGTCGATCAGCGCATCGGCTACGCTCTGCGCGCGCGCTTCGGACAGCTGCTGGTTGTACGCATCCGACGCCCGCGCGTCGGTATGGCCGTCGATCCGCACGCGCACCCCCGGCTCGGCGGCGAGATAGCGCGCAAGCGGGCGCAGCCGGTCGAGCGCGGCGGGGCGGAGCCGGGCGCTGTTGGTATCGAACAGCACGTCGCCGATGTCGAACGTCGCGCCATACTGCGTCTGGCGGAAATGATAGTCGCGCATCGCGCCACGGTCCCAGCCGCCGCGCTCGACCGCCCCGTTGCGCACCCCGTCGCGCGCGTCCCAGTCGAAGCGATCGCGGCGCTCACCCGCGGCGGCGAGGAACGCGTGGTTGGCCGCGTCCGCCTCGCGCGGGCTGATGAAGCCGTTGCGGTCGAAGTCGAAATTGCGCATTACCCAGGCACGCCCGCGATTGCTCTCGCGCAGCTCGGGGATCAGCAGCGGGACGCCGCGCCCGGCAAGCTCGTAGTCGCGGTCGCCGCGGCCACCGCCATGCCAGTCCCACCGGTCCTGCGCGCCCGTGGGGGCGGCGATGGCGGACAGCGACAAAAGACCCAGGATGAGCTTACGCATGACGGATACTCCTCGAACGATGCGAGGGCGGGTAGCCGCGCGGCGTTGAACGGCGCTTGAGCGCGCCCGACAGCGCGCGTTCAGCCCCGGCGGAGGAGGAAGACGGCGTGCTGGGCGAGGAAGTTGGCGGCGGCGCGCGTGGTCTGCTGGTCGCCCGACAGGAACCAGCTGCGCTCGATCGTCACCCCGCGCTCGCGGACAAAGGCGCGGAAGTCGTCGATGGTGACGTGGTGGATGTTGGGCGTATCGTACCAGCTTTCGGGCAGCTGGCGCGTGACGGGCATTCGCCCGCCCCACAACAGCGACAGCCTGACCCGCCAGTGCGCGAAATTGGGGAACGACACGAACGCGCGGCGGCCGATGCGGAGCAAGTCGTCGAGCACGACGTGCGGGCCCCGCGTCGTCTGCAAGGTCTGGCTCAGGATCGCATAGTCGAAGCTCGCATCGGGATAGGCGGCGAGGTCGCGGTCGGCGTCGCCCTGCACCACGCTTAACCCGCGCGCGACCGCGGCGGCGACGTTGGCGGGGTCGATCTCCAGCCCGCGCGCGTCGACGCCGCGCCGGTCACGCAGCGCCGCCATCAGCGCGCCGTCTGCGCAGCCGACGTCGAGTACGCGGCTCCCCGGCGCGACATGGTCGGCGATGATCGCGAGATCCGCGCGCAGCGTCATGGCGCGACGCGGAGCGCGGCGGCGAGCGTGGGGGAGAGGTGCTCCATATACCGGTCCGGGCGCATCAATGGCGTGAAGCCTGCCCCTTCATAGACCCCGTGCGCGTCGCGGGTGACCAGCAGCATCCGGCGTATCGTCGCGAAGTCCGGGTGCTCGGTGAACCAGCGCACCATCCGGCGACCAAGCCCCTGCCCGCGCTCGCGCTCGACGACCCAGACATCGTCGATCCAGGCGAAGCTGGTGTGATCGGTGATCGCGCGCGCGAACCCGACCTGCTTGCCGTCGCGATATGCGCCGAGCGTGTGTGCGCCCGCGATGGCCCGCTCGACAAGCTCGCGCGCGATGCCGGGCGTCCAATAGCTCGACGCGAGCCAGGCGTGAACGCGCGCCACGTCGAGCCGCGCCTTGTCGTCGGAAAGCTCGATCACGCGCCCGCCCTCAGGAAACCGTCGACCACGCGGTTGAGCTCGGGGCTGTCGAGCAGAAACGCGTCATGGCCGTATGGCGAGGCCAGCTCGACAAAGCTCGCCCGCGCGCCCGCCGCGTTGAGCGCGTGGACGATGCTGCGCGACTCGGCAGTGGGGTAGAGCCAGTCGGTGTCGAAGCTGACAAGGCAGAAGCGCGCACGCGAGCCGCGGAACGCGTGCGCGAGGCGGCCGCCATGCTCCTCGGCGAGATCGAAATAGTCCATCGCGCGGGTGATATAGAGATAGCTGTTCGCGTCGAAGCGGTCGACGAAGCTGATCCCCTGATGCCGGAGATAGCTTTCGACCTGAAAATCGGCGTCAAAGCCGAATCCTTTGGCGTCGCGCGACTGGAGGCGGCGACCGAACTTCTCGGTCAGCCCCGCCTCCGACAGATAGGTGATGTGCGCCGCCATGCGCGCGACCGCGAGCCCCGCGGCCGGCGGGTCGCCTGCATAGTCGCCGCCGCGCCAGCGCGGGTCGGCCATGATCGCTTGGCGCCCGACCTCGTGAAAGGCGATGTTTTGCGCGGTGTGGCGCGCGGTGGAGGCGATGACGACTGCCGCCTCTACCCGGTCGGGGAAGGTCGCGGGCCAGCTCAGCGCCTGCATCCCGCCCATCGACCCGCCGACCACCGCGCGAAGCCGTGCGATGCCGAGATGGTCGAGCAGCATCGCCTGCGCGCACACCATGTCGCGGATCGTGATGACGGGGAAGCGCATCCCCCACGGCTTGCCCGTGGCGGGGTCGGTCGAGGCGGGGCCGGACGAGCCCATGCACGAGCCCAGCACATTGGCGCAGATGACGAAGTGCCGCGCGGGGTCGATCGGCTTGCCCGGGCCGACCATCCGCGTCCACCAGCCGGGCTTGCCCGTGCGCGGGTGGCGCGATGCCACATGCTGGTCGCCGGTCAGCGCATGGCAGATGAGGACCGCGTTGCCCGCGTCGGGCGCGAGCTCGCCATAGGTTTCGTAGGCGACGTCGACCGGCGACAGGAGCTGCCCCCCGTCGAGCGCGAGCGGGCCGGGGAGCGTAACGTGGCGCTGGAGGCCGAAACGCTGGTCGAGGGCGGGGGCGGTCGCCATGCGGGGGCGAGTGCGCCGGGAGTGGGGCGGCGTCAACGGGGAGGTGAGCGTGGAAGCTAAGTCACGGGTCATCGAAGCAGTCGCCCCCCGCCGTCTTTCCGTCCTCCCCATGCTCAGCATGGGGAGGGGGACCAGCCAAAGGCTGGTGGAGGGGCGGCGCGCAGCGCCGGACGATCGCGACGAGCACAGCATCCAAATCGGCAAGCACGTCACGCGCGGCCAGGCGCATCACGCTGATGCCGCGCTCTCGAAGCCACGCGTCGCGTCGCGCGTCCCGCTCCGGGTTGTCACCCATCTCGTGGACCATACCGTCGACCTCGATCGCCAGACGACTGATCGGACAGTAGAAGTCGAGCACAAAAGGCCCGATCGGATGTTGACGCCTGAACTTCAGCCCTGCCGGTCTGGTTCGGAGCACTTCCCACAATCTGACTTCCGGCTTGGTCATCATCCGACGCAGGCGCCGCGCCTTCACCACCGTTACGCGCTCGACCATTCCCCTCCACCATTCGCTACGCGAACGGTCCCCCTCCCCATCTGCGATGGGGAGGATGATGGCGCAATAGCCTAAGCACCACGGGACTGCGCCGCCGCCAGCTGCGCCACCACCGCCTCCGCCGCCAGCCGCCCCGTCTGCGCGCCGCCGTTCATGTAGCCCGGAAACGCATCCGACAGATGCTCGCCCGCGAAATGGACGACCCCCGACGAGACCGGGGGGGAGGCGCGGCCGCGTTCCTCGACCCAGAACAGCCGGGCGAAGCGGGTCATCTGCCCCGGC
>CAXTTU010000235.1:0-5481 GCA_964247225.1 uncultured Sphingomonas sp.
GCAGGAAGCGCGCGACAACATCATGAGCTGGAACTCGGCGGTGAAGCAGCTGGACGTGTAGCGGGTCGCGGGGGTTACTTCGACCCCTCCGATCCTGTACGACTACGGCAGCGTCGACACGGGCGGCGCGGGGGAAAGCGCGCATGGGGATCGTCAAGACACTTCGCTTCGTCGCGGAGCATCCGCTCAACCAGGGCGCGCGGCTGGCGGCCTTGTCACGGTTCGCGCGGCTGCAGGTGGCGGGGCGGTTGATCGCGCGCCCGTTCGCGCTGCCGTTCGTCAACGGCACGTCCTTGCTCGTCCAGCAGGGGATGACGGGGGTGACCGGTAACTGGTATTGCGGGCTGCACGAGCCCGCCGAGATGGGCTTCATTCTCCACGCGTTGCGCCCGGAGGACCTGTTCCTCGATGTCGGCGCGAACGCGGGCAGCTATACGGTGCTTGCGTCCGGGGCGGTCGGCGCGCGGTCGATCGCGATCGAGCCGCTGCCGAGCACCTTTGCGCGGCTGACCGCCAATGTCCGCCTCAACGACCTTGAAGACCGAGTGACCCTGCGCTGTTGCGGGCTGTCGGCGCAAGCGGGCGAGCTGCGCTTCACGACCGAACATGACACCGGCAACCGCGTCGCGATCCCGGGCGAAACCCGCGCCACGACCAGCGTGCCCGTGCTCACCATGGATGAGGTATGCGGGACCGCTGTCCCGACAATCGTCAAGATCGATGTCGAGGGACACGAGCTGCCCGTGCTGCGCGGCGCGCGCGCGACGCTCGGTTCCCCCGCGCTGCTCGCCGTGCTGATGGAAACCAACCAGAGTGACAGGCTCTATGGCGAGCAGGGCGGGTCGGTGATGACCGAGATGACCGGGCACGGCTTCACCCCGTTCGGCTATGATCCGTTCAAGCGCGAGTTGCTGCCCTGGCGCGAGGGGCAGGAGAACACCGTGTTCGTCCGTCGACCGGAGGAGGTGGCGGCACGATGCCGCGCCGCGCCGCGGTTCACGCTCATCAACGGGACGTTGTAGCCCGTCCCCAACGGGTTGATCGCCCGCGCACGACGCGCCACATGCGTGCCATGCTGATCGAGACCGAGACCACGCCCAACCCGGCGACGCTGAAATTCCTGCCCGGCCGCGAGGTGATGGCGGTCGGCACGCGCGACTTCGCTACGCCCGAAGAGGCGGAGGCCTCGCCGCTCGCGGATGCGCTGTTCGGGCTGGGCGATGTGACGGGGGTGTTCTTCGGGCGCGACTTCGTGTCGGTCACCGCCGCGTCCGGGAGCGATTGGCGTGAGCTCAAGCCCGGCGTGCTGTCGGTACTGCTCGATCATTTCAGCGCAGGCATGCCGCTGTTCCGCCCCGGCTCCGCGGCGGGGATCAGCGTCCCGCCCCCCGGCGCGGACTTTCCGATCAACCCCGAGGACGCGGACATCGTCGACCAGATCCGCGACATCATCGACACGCGGGTCCGCCCCGCGGTGGCGAATGACGGCGGCGACATCGTCTATCGCGGGTTCGACAAGGGCAAGGTTTTCCTGACCATGCACGGTGCGTGCGCGGGCTGCCCGTCATCGAGCGCCACGCTCAAGAACGGCATCGAGCAGTTGCTGCGCTATTATGTTCCCGAGGTGACGGAAGTGCGCGCGGTCTGAAGCCTTCGCGTTGACGTGCTCCCTTTCCCTTTGGGGAGAGGGCCGGGGAGAGGGGGAGACGCCGACCACTTGCAGAGTATCTCCCCCTCTCCCCAACCCTCTCCCCAAGGGGGAGAGGGAGCAAGCAGGACGCTCGCCATCGATACCGCCACCGGGGCCTGTTCCGTGGCGCTGTTCGAGGGTGAGCGTCTGCTGGCGCGTCGCTACGCGCTGGTCGGGCGCGGACATGCCGAGCAGCTGCTGCCGATGATCGCCGATCTTCCGGACGGTGGGCGCGCGGACCTGATCCTTGTCGATGTCGGCCCGGGCAGCTTCACCGGCGTCCGGGTCGGCGTTGCCGCCGCGCGCGCGCTCGCCTTGGGGTGGGAGGCGCAGGCGTTCGGCTATTCCTCGCTCGCACTCATTGCCGCGGCTGCCTTTGCACGCGCGCCGGTGCCTGAACTTGTCGCGGTGCTCGAAGGTGGGCATGGCGAGGTGTTCATGCAGGGCTTCACCGCGCCTCCCCTCTTCGCCGCCGACCCGCTCGCCTCGCGCCCGCCCGCCGAGGCGTTGGCCGCGATCGGTGACCGGCCCGCGGTCGGCGAGGGTACGCGCCGCCTCCTGCCGCTCGCGCCCGACCGCGTCTGGGAGCAGACGCTTCCCGACGCCGCCGACGCGATGCTGCTGCCGCCCGCGTTCCGCACCCTTCCCCCGCGTCCGCTCTACGGCCGCGCGCCCGACGCCAAGCCTGTCCTGAGCAGCGTCGAAGGGGTGCCGACGCGATGAGCACGGACCTCGCCGCGATCGACCTGCGCACGGGCGGCAGCGCCGACGTGCCCGTCGTCGAGCGGCTGATGGCCGACGCGTTCGACCCGCGCTTCGGCGAGGCTTGGACGCGCGGGCAATGCGTGGGCGTGCTCGGGATGCCGGGCGTCTGGCTGACGCTGGCGGAGGTCGATCGCGTTCCCGCCGGGTTCGCGCTCGCGCGTGCGGTGGCGGACGAAGCGGAGCTGCTGTTGCTGGCCACCGCGCGCGCCTCGCGCGGTCGAGGGGTCGGCGGCGCGCTGCTCCGTGCGGTGATCGACGCGGCGCGGGCGCGTGACCTGGCGAAATTGCATCTGGAGGTGCGCGCCGGCAACGACGCGGCGCGGCTCTACGCGCAAGCCGGGTTCGCCAAGGTCGGCGAGCGCCGCGGTTATTACCGCGGCCGCGACGGAAGTGCGTACAACGCGCTGACATTTCAGCTTTTGTTACGCTAAGTTGCTATGAAAATTGATCTTTGCCTTGCTTGTCCATCGCGTTAACCCACCCAATATGGATTAAGATGCCGGTAGTCGCCCGGCCACCATGTTCAAGAGTGAGAGTGTGAATGGATAGCGTAAGTCACGATTTCGACCGCGAGGAGACGCTGGTCTCGCTGACCGCGGACATCGTCGCGGCGCATGTCAGCAACAACAGCGTGTCCGCGTCCGACCTCCCCGTACTGATCCAGAACGTGCATGGCGCGCTGGCCGGGCTCGGCTCGGGCGTGGTGGTGAGCGACGGGCAGCGGCCCGAGCCCGCCGTGTCGGTCCGCTCGTCCGTCAAGCCCGATTACCTGATCTGCCTCGAAGACGGTCGCAAGATGAAAATGTTGCGCCGCTATCTGATGACGCAATATCAGATGACCCCCGAGCAATACCGCGCCAAGTGGAACCTGCCCGCGGACTATCCGATGGTCGCCCCCAACTATGCCGAGCAGCGCCGCGACCTTGCCAAGAAGATCGGGCTCGGCACCGCGCGCAACAGCCCGGACGCGCGCCGGGTCGCGGCCCTGGTGGACTAACCGCTTGTTGCGAGTCGGTTGCGCTTTGCCGGGCGTTGGTGGGTCGCTACACCGGCGGAAGGGGTAACCGACCACGTATATGCCGCGCACGATCGACCTGGAAGCGCTCTGCAACGAGAAGGGCCTGCGCATCACCGAGCAGCGCCGCGTGATCGCGCGCGTGCTGTCGGAGGCGGAGGACCATCCCGATGTGGAAAAGGTGTACGAGCGCGCCTCCTCGATCGACCCCGGCATCTCGATCGCGACCGTATACCGCACCGTGCGCCTGTTCGAGGAGGCGGGCATCCTCGACCGGCATGATTTCGGTGACGGTCGCGCGCGGTACGAGCCGTCGCCCGAGGCGCATCACGACCACCTCATCGACGTCGAGACGGGCCGCGTGATCGAGTTCGTCGACCCCGAGCTCGAGCAGCTGCAAAAGGCGATCGCCGAGCGGCTCGGTTTCCGCCTCGTCGATCACCGGATGGAGCTGTACGGGGTCAGCCTGTCGCGCAAGGATTGATGCTGGCCAATCTGCGTCTCGCGCGGCGGCTGGTCGCGCTGCTCGCGCTGCTGATTGTTTGCGTGCCGCTCCATTACCTGTGGTTGGTAGTGCGCAGAACCTCGCCCTGGCCGCCGCGCTTCCTCGGCTGGGCGGCGCGCGCGTGCGGGGCGCGGGCGCGGGTCGTGGGCGAGCCGCTGCGCCGCGACGTGTTCTTCGTCAGCAATCACCAGAGCTGGCTCGACATCCTGATCCTCGGCGGCGCGACCGGAAGCGCGTTCATCGCCAAGGCGGAGCTGGAGACGGTGCCGCTGGTCGGCTGGCTGTGCTCGCTCAATCGCACCGTGTATGTGAAGCGCGACGACCGGCGCGCGATGCCCGAACAGATCGCTACCGTGCGGCGGGCGCTGGAGCGCGGCGCGGTGACGATCTTCGCCGAGGGCACGACGAGCGACGGCACGCAGCTGCTCCCGTTCAAGGCGGGGCTGCTCCAGGTGCTCGACCCGCCGCCGCCGGGATTGCGCGTCCAGCCGCTGTTCCTCGATTACGGCGAGGATGCACCGACGATTGGGTGGGCGGGCAAGGAGCCCGGGCACCGCAACGCGCTCCGCATCCTGCGCCGGCGCGGGTCGGTGCGCGTCGCGGTGCGCTGCCTCGAGCCGTTCGACCCCGCCGCCTGCGGCGACCGCAAGGCCATCGCCGCCGAGGCCCGCCGCCGGGTTGCGGAGGCGATCGTAGCGAGCGGGAGCGCGGTGCGGGTGGTGTAATCAGGGCCCCAACAGTCCCGCCATCACTCGCGCGGCTTGCGGCGAGGGCAGCTCGGCGAGCGAGGTGAAGATCGCGCGTCCGACCGTGCATTGGTCCGCCGGGGCGGCACTCGGCAGCGTGCCGCCGGTAAACAGCGCGACCTGAGCCTCGTTTAGCCCATGCGCGCGCATCCGCGCCACCAGCGCCTGCGCATCCGCCGACGCGATCGGCGTCGCGCGCGGCGTGGGGTGGTCCATCCCCGCCCGCGCGGCGCGCAGGTTTGCCGCCACCGCATCACCGACCATCGGCAGGGCCGCGTCGGGCGGCGTGTCCTGCACCGTCAGCGTCCCCGCGATCGTCTTGGCGCAGAACGCCTGATCGACATGGTCCAGCACCGCGCGTCGGGTCCGCGCCAGCGCGACCAGATCCGCGTCCGGCGCGCGCGCCATGTCGGAAACGTGGCTTGCAACCAGCGACTGCATGGTCGTGAACGCGGCCGTCTTGGCCTGATCCAGCGGCATGTTCGCGCGGGCGTTCTCCATCGTGGTCAGCATCATGCTGTTATAGTCGGCGGGAAAGGTCTGCTTGAGCACTGGCAGCACGCGCGCGGCGAGCGGGTTGCCGGACATCAGCGCCGCTGCCTCGTCGGGCGTCCTGGGCATGCGCGGCCCGAACGGGTGGAAGACGGTCAGCGCCCCGAACACCACCGCGGCGGTGCCGACGCCGACCGCCAGCTTCATCCTCTGCCCCAGCGGTTTCGCCATCGTGCTTCCCCTCGCCTCGACCCGTCCCGGTCCGCGC
>CAXTTU010000236.1:0-5481 GCA_964247225.1 uncultured Sphingomonas sp.
TCACCAGGGCGAAGAAGGCCGTCACCGTCGAATACCGCCTGAAGCACAAGCAAGGTGGCTGGCGCTGGCTCGAGTCGCACATGAAGCCGTGGCGTGAACCGGACAGTTCCGAAGGCGGGGTGATCTCGTCGATCCGCGACATCGGTCAGCGCAAGGCGCTGGAAGCCGAGCTTATCGAGGCGCGCGATGCCGCGCAGGGCGCGACACGCGGCAAGGCCACCTTCCTCGCCAATATGAGCCACGAAATCCGCACGCCCATGAACGGCATTCTCGGCTTCACCGAACTGGTCCTCTCGGGCGATCTCGATGCCGAACAACGCCGCCACCTGGAATTGATCGCCGAATCCGGCCGGTCGATGATGCGGCTCCTCAACGACATTCTCGACCTATCGAAAATTGAGACGGGCAAAATGGAGGTGGCGGAGGAGCCGGTCGACCTGCGCCACGTGATCCGCCGTTGCACCGACCTGATGCAGCCGGTCGCGCAAGCCAAATGGGTGACGCTGTCGGCGACGGTGGACAAGGAGGTTCCGAGCAGGCTGCTGAGTGATCCGCTGCGCTTGCGGCAAATCCTCCTCAACCTCATCGGCAACGCGCTGAAGTTCACTGAACAGGGCAGCGTCACCGTCGACGTCCGTGTCGACGCCGACCGGCTGCGGCTGGAGATCGTCGATACCGGGATCGGCATCGCTCCGGAACGGCTCGACGCGGTGTTCGCGCAATTTACCCAGGCGAGCGGTTCCACACCGGGCCGCTATGGCGGCACGGGCCTCGGCCTCGCCATCAGCCGTGACCTGGCGGAACTGATGGGCGGCTCGATCTCGGTGCGCAGCCGTGTCGGCGAGGGATCGACCTTCAGCGTCCTCCTGCCGCTCCGGCCGACCGGACACGCGCCGGCTGCCATCGCGCCGACCGAGGCAGCCGAAGCTCCGCCCCCGCAACGCGCGCCCCGCGTGCTGATCGCCGAAGATCACGACATCAATCAGGCCCTGATCACCGCCATGGCCGAGCGCGCCGGAATGGCGGCCAGCATCGCCGGCAACGGACTGGAAGCGATCGCCATGGTGGAGGAGGCCGCACACGCGGGACTGCCGTTCGACCTCGTGCTGATGGACATGCAGATGCCGAACCTGGATGGTCTGGAGGCGACGCGCCGCCTGCGGGCCGCGGGGTTCGGACCGGAAACGCTGCCGATCGTGGCGCTCACGGCCAATGCCTATGAGGATGACGTGCGCGCCTGCCTCGCCGCCGGGATGCAGGCGCATCTGGCCAAGCCCGTCCGCGTGCGTGACCTCACATCGGTGCTGACCCGGTTCGTCAAGGCGACGGTGGAGCCGGTGGCGCGGCCCGCCATCCGTCCCGAGCTGCAGAGCCGTTATCGCGATCGCAAGCTGGAAACGCTGCGAAAGCTCGATGAGCTGATCGCGGACGACACGCTCGATCCGGCGGTCGTGACCGAGGCTGCGGACATGCTGCACAAACTGGCGGGCACCGCCGCGATGTTCGGGGAGGCGCAGTTGGGAGAGAAGGCAAAGCAGCTCGAAGACGCGCTTCAGGGCTGGTCGGCGGACGATCGCGACGACCCTGTCCGCGATGCGGTCCTCACCTTTCGCGATGCGGCTTAGGAAAGCGGCATCGCTTCTATCATGGACTATCTGGCGACCCGGCGCCCGAAACCGGTGGTCCGCGCTCGGCGCGTAACGGGCACCGCTCGCTTGGACTTGGCCAGGAGCTCGTCGACCCTGAACGCAAGCTCGACCGGGTCGAACGGCTTGCGCATATAGTCATTGGCACCGTAGAAATGCGCGAGCGCCTCGTCCTTGTCGCTCGTACGCCCGGTCAGAACCAGCACCGGCAGGTCGCAGAACTCGGACGACCGGCGCAGCTCGTCGAGCACCAGCAGTCCGTTCATGCCGGGCATGTTGCAATCAAGCACCAGCAGGTCCGGCCTTCGCTCCCGCACGATCCGCAGCGCCTCACGTCCGTCGGTGACCGCACCCGCCACATGGCCGCTGTCGAACAAGGCGTGGCACGCAATCTCGCCCACGAGCTCGTCGTCGTCCGCGATAATGATACGCGCCATCGGGAAAACTCCTGCACCGGACGTCCATGCTAGGCGGACATGGTTGACAGGCGATGAAGGTTGCTCCCGGTGGGCGTTGCCTTAATCCTCCACCCGCCGTCGCCAGACCGGCTCGCGGTCGAGGTCGCCGAGCTGCATGATCTTCGCGCGAAGTTGCGCGCGCTTCTCGTGGATGGACGCGATCACCGGGCCCATGGCGGTACCGAGCTCGACGAGCACCGCTTCGGACAGCTGAAGCGAGGACTCAAGCGTTTCGGGCACCGCCTCGGTCGCGCCTGCGCGGTAAAGTTCGGCGGCATGCGCCGGGTCGCGTGCGCGCGCGATGATGGGCAGCGCGGGGTAGAGCGCGCGGACCGCGCGGGTAATGCGGACCACCTGCACACGATCGTCCATCGTCAGGACCAGTGCGGCGGCGTGGTCCAAGCCGAGCCGCTCGATCGTGCCCGGTCGCCCGACATCGCCGAACCGGACGGGGTAGCCGCGTTGCTTGCCCGAGCGGACCGACTCGACGTCCGCGTCGATCGCGAGATAGGGCCGACGGTGCGCGTCGAGCATCTGCGCGACCAGCCGCCCGACGCGGCCGAAGCCGATCACCAGCGTGTGCGGCGCGCCCGGAGTTTCCGGCACGTCCGCCTCGTCACTGCGCTCGATCCGGCGCGAGGAAAGCCGGCCGACCCGGGCGAGCAGCGGCGTGAGCGTCAACCCGATCGCGGTGACGATCTGCCAGAAGCCGGCGTCCGCGGGCGACAGCAGCCGCGCCTGCGTCGCCGCGCCGAGCACGATCAGCGTGGTTTCGGACGGGGCGGCCATCAGCAGCGCGGTCTCGAGCGCCGCCCCCCGCCGCGTGCCGCCGAGCCGCAACAGCCCGCCCGTCACCAGCGCCTTGACCGCGAGCACGCCCGTGACCGCCGCGAGCAAGGCGGGCCAATGCGCGACGGCCGCGGCAAGCTCGATCCGCATCCCGACCGTAATCAGGAACACACCCAAGGCGAGGCCGCGGAATGGCCCGGTGATTGCCTCCACATCGATCGCGTAATCGGTCTCGGCGATCAGCACGCCCGCGATCAGCGCGCCCACGATCGGCGACAGCCCGGCGGCGGTAGTCGCCAGGCTGGCGAGGATCACGACCAAGAGGCTCGCCGACAGGAACAGCTCGGGGCTCTTTGTACGCGCGGCCTGCGCGAACAGCGGCGGAAGCAGGCGGCGGCCGGCGAGCAGCAACACCGCGACGACGCCCGCGCCCAAGAGCAGCGTGCGCCCGATCGCCCGCAGGTCGCCCCCCGCCGGCGACAGCACCGCCAGGACGAACAGGATGGGCACCAGCGCCAGGTCCTCGAACAACAGCATGGCGAATGCGTTGCGTCCGACCGGGCCGCCGGTGCCGACGATCGGCAGCACCAGCGCGGTGGACGAAAGCGCGAGCGCAAGCCCAAGCCCGAGCGCGGGCTGCCACCCAAGTCCCACGGCGACCAGCCCCGCCGCGAGCGCGGTCGCGATCAGCCCGAGCTCCGCCCCGCCGAGCCCGAACACCGTCCTGCGCATCGACCACAAGCGGCTTGGCGACAGTTCCAGCCCCGCGGCGAACAGCAATAACACGACCCCGAACTCCGCGAACGGCTCGATCGCGCGCGGATCGGCGATGGTGAGGTGCGCGAGCCACGGTGCGGTCCGGACAAACCGACCCATTCCCGCAGGGCCTGCGAGCACGCCCACCAGAATGAACCCGATCACCGGGCTGACGCGCAGCCGCGCAAAGGCCGGAATGACGAGCCCTGCCGCGCCGAGGATCACCAGCGCGTCGGAAAAGCCGGTCGAGTCGACGGTGGGCATGACGCTTTATCGGCTGCCGAGAGGGGAATGCCAGCCGGCATGACCGGGCAAACTGCGGAAAACCGAGCTATGACGGAGCGGACGCCGAACACGCGCACTTGCCAGCTCTCCCTGCCAGCATCGGGCACCCGCGCAGGGCGGGATGGTCGCGCTGGACGACGCGGCGTTCGGCCCTCACCTGCATGAGGGAGGGGATGGGTGAGCGTGGCGTTTCGACGGGACGTCGACAAGCAGCATCTGGAGCCCAAGTTCGAGCGACCGATCGCGAGCGGGCCGAACCGCCGCGACCGGGCATCGATGCGGCCATGTTCGGCGCGCGGGTGCGGGTGCGGGTGAACGGCGCGGAGCGAGTGCTGGAGATCGTCGGCGGTGACGAGGCCGATCCCGGATCGGGTCGCATCGCGTTCTCCGCCCCGCTCGCGCGCGCGCTGATCGGCGCAGGCGCGGGCGACGAGGTGGCGTTCGGGACCGCCACGGTCGAGGTGGTCGAGATCATTGTCGACAAAGGCGACGTGTCGGCGCCCGACCAGTTCTCACCTGGCAGCCGACCACGCGGGTTTACTATTAGGCGGCATAGATTGTGTTACCCGAATTCAACACTCCTTGTGATCGCGCACCGGCCAACGAATTAGATTGTTAACGAGGGAAACAAATCTGTTGACCATAGTTGCACCCCTCAACCCGACAAGAAGGTCGGCAACTGAGGAGTGTTAACGATACTTAAGAACTCGTTAAAGCTTGTTGTTTGCTGCATCTGCGCAACCGGCGCTACTCCGGCGTTTGCGAAAACGGCCGCTAAGCAGGCCGTTGTTCATTCGGATGAGTGGAAACGCCATCGTGCGATCGAGGAAAGCATCGGTCGGATGCAACTCGACGACCTGATCGCCAAGATCGTCGACACCGACGGAAAGCACCCGATCAAGTCGCAACAGGCATCTCGGGTCACGTTGAATCCCGCGGGCTAGTCCAAGCGGCAAAGAGCGCCTTGGCGGGCGTGGCGACCAGAAGAGAGCGCCGCGATCGGTGCGAACATGGCGAGACTGGATGCGCCACGCATTCCTTACCGCGCGAGACAAGCCGCACCCCGTTCTTCTCGCCTTTCTACAGAACGATGTTGTCACGACGGATCGGCCGTTTGCAAACAGCGGATCAACCCGCGTCTACGCGAAACACGTCGCCGTCGGCGTCCAGGATGAACAACGTTCCCCCGGGCCCTGCCGTGATTGCGACAGGATGGCTGATCGTTCCGGCATCGGGCGCGAAATCGGCATCGCGGCGTTCCACCACGTCTGCCGAGCGCGTCGCCCCTGCGGCGATGAGCGACATGTCGATGGTAAAGATCGCGCCACTTCCATCGGCAAAGACATATTGGTTGCGTAACGACGCGATCGCGCTTGGCCCCATCGCTCCACCGATGATCGACTGGCCCGTGCGCAGCCCGGTGGTCCGGAGGTATTCGAGAACAGGGTCAATCAAACCCGCCGGCGCATTGTCGCGAACTGCATGAGTACCTCCCTTGTAAGGCCATCCGAAGTTGCTCCCGGCCGTGGCCGGGGTAACCAGATCGA